>NZ_JBBNAD010000006.1:300000-431641 GCF_037996765.1 Bdellovibrio sp. GT3
AAATGCAGCATTTGCGCTATCTCGCCTCTATAGTGAGAACGTCGAATTAAGCAAAAAAAGGATTGCTCTGTCGAAGGATGCAGATTCGTCAGTTCGTTTTGAGCTTCTAAGACAAATTCAGTTCAAACAAGGGGAACTTGATTCTGACGACATCGAGATCGTAAAAAATCTTTGCGCTTATGATTTAAAACTAAAGGGAATCACAGATTCTCTGGATAGCATAATCTATTTTCTTCTTCATAAAGGTTACCACAACATCGCAAAAGAAATTCTGACTGCTTGGGTTTCATCACATACATTTGAAGTTCACAAGCAGTATAATTTCACCGAACTTTTTGACTCCTCCATTTTCGAAATGGTCAAATCCAAAAACTTAATTGAGACCATCATTACAGAATGGTTGAATTCAGATGATTTTCGCTTTCACCATGTTCTGCAGGAGATAGCATCCTACATGGGTGGACACGGAATAAAAACTGTTGGTCTAGATTTGGAGTTTTTAAAATCACTAAATGACACTGACATCCTATACGTTGTTAGCAAAATACTAGGCTTTATATATGACTTTGATATTTCAATTTCACTGGTATTATCGATGCTAAGTCTCGATCCTCCTTCCAAAAAAACTGTGGGACTCGTAACATCAGTACTTATCGAACAAATCGGAGACAACTATCTTGGCAAAACGCTCGATCGAATTGATCTTGAGCTTAAAGCTTCACAAGAAGGCACTGAAAAATTTATTGCCTTATCCAGGGCTGCCGGAGAACTAAAAAAGAGAAAAGATCGCCTGTCTGCGCTTACGAGCTGCATTGAGCTAATGCCAAACGCGGACCACTCGTCTGAATTGAATAAAGCATTTAATAAAAGTATGGCCGCTTCAATGAAGCAGGCTCGCGAGAAATCTATGCTGTTCAAATTAGTTTCGCATGTTGCAATCAGAGAGGCTCGCTCTACCTTCTCATTTGCCAATGGCGAGTACCACGAACCTTCAAAAATGGGATCCTATTCCCACGGCATTGAACTCCCGAAGAAAGATGTTCTTGATGAGGTTGGAGCGACATTTGAACGGTCAGGGTTTAGATTGGCTAAACGAGGTGAGGAATGAGACTGCTCCTACAAGAGTATGTAGGGATGATGAAGGAAGAAGCCGAGCTGGAATCACTCGTATCGGCATTAGTAACATCAATGGGGTTCGATGTGGTTTCGCTGCCACAGCGAGGAGTACGGCAAGACGGCGTCGACATTCACGCGGTCGGAATTGATCCCGTAGATAATCAGAAAAAGAATTTTCTTGTTACAATTAAACAGGGAAATATCACTAGAACTACCTGGGATGGCAACAACCAAGCCGTTAGAACAAGTTTAAATCAAATCATTGATGTCTATGCTCAGAACAAAATTCCAATTCATGATAAGTCGAATCCCACCAAGATAATTCTCTGTTGCGGAGGCGAACTAAAACAAGAAATTCAAGCTGACTGGACGGGCTATCAAAGCAGTAATGCGTCTAAAGGATTTCAATTTGAATTGTGGAATGGAAGCGCACTTTCTTCACTCGTTGAAAAGAATTTATTGAATGAAAATGTATTCTTTGAGGACATAAAGAAAAAAATGAGAAGAACCCTCGTTGTTTTATCTGATTTTGGTTATGACCTTTCCCACTACAAAGAAATGCTTAATCAATTTCTTTTTACCGACGATTGGGCCTCCTTAAGTGGCACTACATTAGAAAAGAAGGCAGTTAAGGCTTTATCGACAATACCAGTCTGCCTTGGAATGATTCACGAGTATTCGAAAGAAACCAATAATTCGAAGCATCCCCTTGTTGCATCAGAGTTTACACTTCTAAGAGTGTGGGATTTTATTCGGCAAAATAAGCTAGAAGGAAGTTCTAAAATCTCATCTATTTACTTTCGGTTGTTTGGTATGTACGCAAGATTTGGATCTGAGTACTTTCAGAAGATTGAACCACACGCATGTGTTCCAGATGGCATCACCATTCATTGTCGCGACTCAATAGTTGCGTCTGAAGTGGTCTTTGAGCAAATAGGAATTTTGGCTTCTCTTGGCCTTTCTCAAGTCCTATGGGGCGTTACTGCTAAGGATGAAACTTATATAGAAAATGCCAGAGTCATTTCTGACACATTAAAAAATGTAATTTCAAATAATGGCATTTCAGGATCGCCGTCATTTGATGAAATGACCATCGATATAGCACTTGCAGTTTCGTTTCTGTACATTAATGGAGAATCTGATTTTATAAAAGATTGGTTTTTCAAATTGGTTCAACGCTTTTCATTTTCCTATTGCGTGATGGGCCGAGGATTTCCAGTATGCTACGACTCCATTGAGATGCTTGTAGAGTTTGGAAAGGAAAACGGACATTCAAAGGAAGAAATGTCCTCTACATCAACACTATTGGCTTTGATTGGATATTGGTGCGCAATTCTTGAAGACAACCAACTATATCCACAACTTGTGGAATTCATTGAGACAAAATTACCTCATTGTACAGTTCAAATGTGGTTCCCGGAAAAGGGAATTAAAGATCATTTATATAAAGAATATTCCGCTTTAAAAGCTGGGATTGCTGAGGCGCCCATTCGACTTCCAAAAGGGATCGAAGAGTTGCGTGAACGCTTGATTAAGTTTATCGAGTTTTCAAAAAAATCTGACGCTTTTGAAACAGTCTGGAATGACGCTCCTCCTGCATTGCCGTTTATAGCCTCTAGACACTTTAGAACGCCAGTCATACCGTTCCTCTGGATGAATCACTTAGCAGAGGAGACTTAACAGAAGGACCAAGCACTATCGATCAAAATTTAAGCGCGCATTTTTGGCATTTCGTAAGTTTTGTAAAGTGATTTGGCGTCGCATAGAAATCCCAATTGCAATTGCTGTTTGGGCAAATCCACCAGACTTTTCTCCCCGCACCATACTGTATTTCAGCTGGAGAACAGTTGTTTTTTTTAATATCGAAAAATTTTGCGTGTCCGGGCTTCACTGCTGCAAGAGAGTTTTCTGGCGTAGCAATCTTATTTGAGCAGTACTTGCATGAAGAAGGAACCTTGTATTTGTTCTTAATTACTTGGAGTGTTTCATGGCCTTTACAGCATCTAAACCACGCTTTTTGATGAGAGTTCGGACTAATGGTAGCAGGATCAATGGAATTTCTATTAAATATCCATTGGCGTGCTAACTCAGGTGACAATCCCAACAATGAATTTTCAAGTACAATTTTTCTTCCTGTACAAATTTGGCACGAATGTTTCGCGTGAAATTTTGCGCCGACAGTCATTTGATGGTTATGACTTTTCTTTTTTGTTTTGCATTTCCACCAAACTTCAAACTGTGAATTGGGTAGCAAAATAAAAGGATTGATACCTTCGTTCAATTCAAAATGCCAAATATCCTTAAGATCCGGTTTCAACTCAAAGGCACTTGAGTTCTCTTTGCTATTAGGAACTCTGGTTGCTCCTACGATTTGATTATAATTGGGAGTCATTTTGAACTCAGGCTCAATAATTCTCTTATTGATTCTTTTCCGCTGCAATGAAGTCAAAATGCAATGCTTTTCCAAGTGTCTGAGCACCCGATGAAATAGCTGAATTGTCGGACGTGAAAACTCAATGCTATTAATGCGAGTTAAATCATAACGACTCAATTGCTTTAGGCCCGATTCTCGAATACGAACAACTTCATAGGCAAGATGTGATACTATGTAGTTATTCTTTCTTGTATCTCGAGCTTCTGAATCTTTATGCCAGCGAAGGCCATCCACTTCCAGCGCAATTTTTATCTCCGGAATTACAATATCAATTTTATACCGATCAAGTTTATAGCTTAAAATTGTCGATGGAAAAATATCTTTTAATTCGCAAAATAATCGCACCTCAAGGCGTGAAAATTGTTTTACGCATTTAGGACATCCCGCACCCAATGAACGTGATTTTAAGCACATTGAGTATTTGCCATGACCTACTTGGCAGTTGAAATGACAAATTTTATCGCTAAAAGGAGAGAGGTCATATGGATCAAGTAGGTTTTTTTCATAATCCCAAGTTTTCAATATATCTGGAAATTTTGTGCCGAAAGAGCGGTCGCGCGTTGCTCTTCTCCCTGAACAAAATGGGCACCCTGACGGAGATCTTCGATTCGTTCGCGACCCAATTGTGGCCATCCAAAAGTGATTCTTGTCAATTGAACAGCGCCACCATACGGCTTTGTCGCTTGATTTTGCTAACTTGAATGGATCCAACTTAGGATTGTTTCGATCATTTCTAAATTCTTTTAGGAGTCTTGGATTCAGGGCTGCAAATGAGTCGGACTTAAGAAATTGTCGCCCAGCACAAAAAGGACAACCTTGATTCCCTGAGGTTCTGTTTAAGATTTTTGTCTTCCATCGATGGGCTGGGTTCTTGCGACAGATCCACCAAGCTATTTGTTCTGATCCATAGGAAACACAACAAGGATCAAGTTTCTGATTACGGCCGTAGTCCCATTCACTATTTAAATTTTCGTCAAAAAGCGCAAGGGGAAATCCACCTTTCATCTTAAATATCCTTTGATCATTTAGGTCCCGAACGATTTATGATGTAACTGGCTTCTTCTCCGCATCCTTCTCGGTCGCTAAAGCAATCAACTTCTTTTTATTTTCTTCTCTATTCCATCTGGCTTTATACCAATCATCCACAAGATGCTCGATCAACTGCAACAAGAGCGCGGCTTCATCAGGATCGACATCAATGATTGTATTGATATCTTTCTCCATATGCGCGCCGATGTTGCCAATTTTTCTTACCGAATCAATCGCTTCCCACGTCAACGGATCTATCTGATTTTCAATGGCTTCGATTTCTTCAAAGAGAGTTCTCTTTCCTGAGACTTTCCAAAAGTCGCGGATCATACCTTGAAGGCAACGTCGCGCTAAGGTTGCGGATGCCTTAGGGCTCAATTCTCTAATTCGACATGCCTCATAGTAATCTTCCACGATTGGATCTGGCACATAGGGCGGCAAAACTTTCGCATCCGAATCTGGTCGCAATTGCCACGCCTGCAATTGCTTTCCAACTGTGATGCCTCCACCTATTGGTGAAGCATGATAATTGAATAAGCGGGCTGCAATCATCGGCTGCTTGCAATCAGGATTGGGACAAACGACTATAATGGTTTTCAAAAGAATCTTACCTAGCTTAGTGTCGTAGGCATATCTGTGTGAGTCCTCAGATCTATCTGATTCTCCGATTGTAGCAGCTCTTGAACAATGTGGGCAATTCCAGCTAAAACCCATGGTATTTCTATCCTTGGAAAATATTAGAATTCACTGTTAACAAAAGGAACTTTAGTGCGCAAGATTTAAGCGCTTTTAAATAAAAAATCCGGCTTTTTTGGAAAGGGAAAATTCTTTTTTGTTCTTATAGTGTTTCCAAGTCATTGAGATGTCCTGGTGTCCCAAAAATATTGAAATGTCTTCTAACTTAAAACCCTTTACGAGCATCAAATCGGTGAAGCCTTTTCGTTATAACACTCTATTTTTCCTTCAAAGATTCTTTTTAAAGTTTTATTGAGCGGCCTCTTAAAACTCATCGACTTAATTAACTTAGCAACCATTTTTTGCTCATCGAACGTAATTGGAATCGGCTTCCAGCATAATTCATCATCGAGCAAAGGTTTTTCCTGAAAGATCCATAAGACATCAACTTTATGGTCGTTATCGCGTTCAATTTTCCATGTTGATGAGTCTTTAAGGCGATCGATTTCTTTCGGCCTTAGGCCAAACCACAGACCTATAAACATCCAATTCCAATGAAACAATAGGTCTTCGTTTTCAAAAGTCGATTTTTTGTTTTTTAGATCATCCCACTTAATAGGATCTGCTGCCTTCTTCTTGCCAATAAGTTTTGAGCGTTTTCTATTAATAGACTTTAAAGTTGCTTGGGGAGTCGGAGGTAATGGCACAATGTAAGACGAAGTCTTCATTGCGTAGAAGTTCAGCCAAAGGTTCACCATCCAAGTCAACTTCTTGATATAGTCCTTACCCCACGCTTTGTCGCTATAGTATTTGTAGAATTTATCTTTCTTCGCACAGAAGTCTTTGGGATCTAAAGCTAAATGCGTAATCATCTCCTTTACAATTACCCACTGCTTTTCGACGTTATTTAATCTCTCGTCGTTGCCCTCGTATTTTGAACGCAGATCGCTTTCAAACTCATTCACGAGAATTTCGGGAAGATAAGCTGACTTTGATTCCTTTTCATCAGCAATGCGCTTTGCTGATGCCACAATTTTTTTGCTTTCGATTTTCTTTGCAAGTTGAGCTGTTTCGCACGAGCATCAGCTTCTTCGTTTTTTAATCGACCGAAAAATAAAAAACCCGATCTTTTGGATCGGGTTTTAATATTCAAAAATTTGGCGTTCCCAAGGGGATTTGAACCCCTGTATCCTCCGTGAAAGGGAGGTGTCCTAGGCCCCTAGACGATGGGAACGTACTAGGAAAAATCAAAAGAACAAAAAATGGTGGCTCGCGATGGATTCGAACCATCGACCCTTTCATTAAAAGTGAAATGCTCTACCAGCTGAGCTAGCGAACCACTTTGTCCGTTTGAGGAAGTGCTAATTTGTTCTAAGAGGGGGTCAAAGTCAATACGAAATCTTGCAGATTTTTAAATTTTTTATGAAGTTTTTTGAGGTGCGGCAAAGGTTTGCATAAGATCTCAGCAAACCCGCATGGAATGTAGCTAACCTCGCAATAACACGGCAAAAAAAGATGAAATTTTAGGCAAACTTTTCAAGCTTCTTGGTTGTTTACAAACTCATTTAGCGCTTTCGCCAACTCATTTGGTTTTTCCAGCGGCACATAGTGCCCACAATTCTCAAGAATCAACATTTTCGAGCGCGGCACATCCTCGTGCAAGCTCTGCAAAGCCGGCAATCGCACCACCTGATCGTCCTTGCCAGCCACAATCAGCACGGGAAAGGACAATTGGGCCACCTTGTCTGACAGATTTTGACGGTGCAAAGTCGCGTGCATCTGAGTGATGTACATTTCTGACGTATAGGACCGACTCATTTCCACTATTGTCTGCACTACGTGGGGATTTTGCGCCGATGAGGAATGAATAAAGCGCAGGGCTTCTTTTTCATTCATCCCTTTATATTGAACATTGGCCAGCATACCAGCAAGTTTCAACCGCGACGCCTGCTCACGCTCGCTTAAGGCCCCCACATTGACCGCCACCAAGGTCAACGAAACCACACGTTCTGGAAACTGAGTCGCAAATAACTGAGCGATATAACCGCCCATGGAAAAGCCCACGATATGAAATCTGGGAGAGTCCATTTTTTCAAGTTGCCCCACCATATCCTGCAGGGACTTACAGTGCTTAAAGTCAACAAGGTGAACCTCGCCTTCAAGATGCAAACTCTTTTGCACCTCGCCCCACAACCTTGGATCACAAAGGAATCCAGGCAACATCACTACGGGAAAATTTTGACTATTATTCACTGCAGCCTCCCCTCACGCATTTTAGTCAGAAACACTTTGACTGTACACTTTCAAAAGAGCAAAAAATCACTCATGCGCGCTATGAGCTTGTTCCCGGCTATATTGTCTTTCTTTTTGCTTTCACAAGCCGGGGCCGTCACGCGCATTGCTTTTCTTGAGACGGTCAATTCCCGCGGTGAACGTGTGGAGTACGAACCGGGCGCCAGGTTTTCTCACACAGCAATTCAGTTCGATGAACTTGGCGATCAATGGTTGAATGCTTATCCCGGTGAAGGCGTCGCCATTATTTCCGAAGAGCGCCTGAAACAACACGGCATGATCACCGAGATCATCGAGATTCCGCAGGAGCTTTTCCTTTCCCAGGTGAGTCCGTACCTGGGTTTGCCATTTGATTTTTGGTATTCATGGGATGGCGATGCCATCTACTGCACGGAACTGATCGGAAAACTATTGAATGTTCCAACTCATCCGATGATCTTCAATAAGAAGGTCTGGCCAAAAAACTATTGGGACTTGGATGGGACGCCGGGGCTTTCCCCCGACAGTCTGTACCGCTGGGCCTTGCAGCAATAACTGTTAATAGCCTCTGAAGAAAATCGGCACATTTTGCAAAAGCGCCACTGCATTCGAACAACCTGTATCAAGGGCGCCATAGCTTGCGCCCACATAATATGTTCCTGCCTGACCATAGCGTAGCGCTGTAAATGTATAGACGCGAGTGGAGCCCGAGCCTGTCAGACCACCGGCATAGACAGGAACCTGAGGCGCCTCCGATAAACAAGTGGCATCGGTATAAACTTTCACTGTGGGCGTATTATTGAAACCCACTTGATTTCCGTATTGATCTGTTGCTCGCACCACGGCTTGTGCATTTCTTAAATTGACTCCCGCAACACCGGTGTTGGCAGGATGAACCTGGAATGCCAGTTTCGCCGCTGGGCCCGCGGAAATATTAATCGTCAAATAACCCGAAGTCAGACCGCTGGCTTTTGCACAAATCCGCAAATTGCTTATGACAGTATCGTAGCTGAGCCCACTGACCGTCAAAACTCCCGACGCAGGTGAGAAGTCACCCTCGCCCGATAAATTTCCTGAGGCGGCGGTCGTACAACCAGTATTGGTAAAGTCACCAATAGTCACAGTACCCGCATAGCTTGGTGTCAGATTTCCGTAGAAGTCCTGAACTTCAATCACTGGATCGGGATTAAAAGTAACACCAGCCTGCACGGTTCCCGTCGGGCCGTCAGTGAATGCCAATTTATTCGGCGCACCCGGCGAAATAACAACGGCAGCGGAACATCCCGTAACTAAATTTCCATCCACAGATTGAGCCGCGCGCAGATATATTGTTCCAACTTTGGTGAAATTAGATCCCGTAAATGTTGTCACGCCGTCTGTGTTAAATCCCGTACCACTTAAAGTTCCGCCCGTAAAAGGCACTGTACATGCGGCATCTGCATAGGGGTTCACACCTGACACACCAGCAAAGATATCCACAATCCCATTGGCATCCTGTGCAGCGATAACCGGCTGGGTTGCGAAGTTCTGCCCCGCAGTCGCGGTGCTAGAGGGTTCCGTGGTAAAGACCAAGTGCGTGGCCAGCTCGCCTCCGACTAAAATCTGCGACGAGCAGGCGCTGGTCAATCCTGCGGAGGACGCTCCAATGTAGATCACGCCGTTTGAAGAGTAACTGACATCCTCGTAAAGAATGGCGCCATTCACGGCATTCATTGTTTGTGATAAAGTTCCGCCGGCCGCCGTTGTACAACTTGCATCCGTATAAGCAGCAAGAGTCACAGGCCCCGCGAAAGTTGCAACGATGTTATTACTTGCGTCCTGCGATACCAAAATTGGCTGAGCAGGAAGAACCGCATTTTTTCGAACTCTGTTGGTCGGCTGGCTGATAAATACAAGCTTGGTTCCCGCGGCGCCGGAAGTTGTGAACAAAACCACACCGTTGGTGGATATCGTCGCACCGGTATTACCATTGGTTCCACGACTGGCTGTCGCATTCGCTGTCGTATAAGTGTTGGCAGTGTTGTAGTAAACATAAACGTAGCCACCACCGCCACCGCCTGCGTTGGTTGAAGCACCACTACCACCATTGGCAGTAATAGCACCGGTTCCTGTTATTGTACCGGCAGTCACCCAAAGACTTCCCCCAGCTCCGCCGCCGCCAGCAGTGAGTGTGCCGGGCATTCCATTGACAGCCAAGGTGCCATTAACAGTGAATGTGCCGGGCACGATGAAAATAATCGCACCGCCGCCCAAACCACCGGCACCCGAACCACCATTACTACCGGCAAAACCCCACGTGTTTGCCTGCAACACATTTCCATATGCCGCACCACCGGTCGCTATCCCGCCGCCCACCGAGTTGGCGCCTCTGCCACCATTACCTCCACCGGCACCGGAGTTGAATGAATTCGTCGGCGCGCCAGCCCCTGCGGTTCCGACTATATGACCTTTACCATTTGCATTAATAGAAGACGACGCCGCGATATTAATAGAGCCCGCGGAAACTGTGTACCCGGAATTCAAGATGGAATTGCCACCCATCACAATAGTGCCAGATGAAGTTACATCAATATTCCCGGTCACCAGCAAATGACCATTTTGATTTAGTTGCGAACCGGATCCCGAAACCGCCACCGTACCTGGATAGATATCTCCATTGATGGTCATTTTGCATCCGTTATTGATAATAAGATTTCCGCCGTACATTCCGATTTCAGAACTGCTTACAGAAATCGCACCTGGAGTAACACACTCGATACCACCAGCACTGCCAGCAAACAAAACCGTCCCTACAGTCGCAACTGGAGTTCCACCAGTTCCCGCTGAGGCCGTTGCAGTTCCAGTGTAGTTGTTGGTTGTATACTTGACGTAAATACGTCCGCCACCACCGCCACCGGCAAAACCTCCGCCACTGTTTGCACCGTTGGCGGTTAAACTTCCAGCACCGTTAATTGTGCCAACGATGAGCCACAGTGATCCACCTGCACCCGCCCCATCATTTGTCGTGGAGCCAGCAGAACCATTGGTTGAAATATTACCACTCACCTGCAACGTTCCACTCACGGTCATCTTAAGAGCGCCACCGCCCCAGCCACCATATCCAGATAGATATCTTGCGCCACCAGATCCCATTTCAGATGGGTTCACTGCAGTGTCATAAGAAATACCATTTGAACCTGCGGCACGACCTCCGGTTCCCCCGTGACCACCACCGCCTTGAGAAACCGCGGCACTGGGCCCAAGACCATCGCGAAAACCCAGAGCATCCAATGATAAAGTCGCACCACTGGAAATAGTGACATTGTTAAAACTGTATTCACCGGAATCCAATGTGGAAGAAACCGGAATAAACAAATCGTTGGTGCTGCCATTCACGACAAGAATAGTTCCCAGTCCGCCACCACTAAGAAATCCCGTACCACCAGCAGCACTCAAAGAACCTGAATATGTATTCGTTGAAGCATAATTCAAGTAAACCCGGCCGCCACCACCGCCACCACCAGAGGTGGTACCGGCAGAATTGCCTCCGACTGCGGTGATCGTGCCTGCGCCAGAAAAACTTCCGGCAAACAAAGATATACTTCCACCCGAACCACCGCCATCATTACCTGTCGTTCCGTTGGTGCCTTTGGCAGTAATCGTACCGTTAATTACGAAGGCGCCCGTGGATATCACACGAATCGCGCCGCCACCGGCACCTGCCGTGCTGCCAAGATAATTTCCTCCGCCGGATCCGACAGTGACAGGATCCACAGCACGACCATAAGTGGTACCTGCCGCAGTCAAATCACTGTTGCGACCTCCAAGACCACCATGCCCGGCACCTGATTTCGAAGCACTATAGCCAGGTCCATTATTGAAAGCATATCCTGCGCCATCGGCGATGAACTTACTGGTTGCATCCAAGGTTATGTTTGCAGCTGAAAGATTGTAGCCGGTATATAAAACAGTCTCTGTGGTGAAGTTCACAACACCATAATTCGTGACATTCAAATCACCAGTGGCTGTGACATTGCCTTTTAAAATCAAAGTTGAAGGCACTGAAGAACTGACTCCGGTAACTGTCACATTAGCCGGACTGTAATTACCAGTGATGGTCAACGTACAACCGTTGGTGACAGAGACATCACCTGCAGGGGTTGGCATTTCACTGGCATCAATAGGAAGGCTGATCGCCGAGTTACAAGCCAATGCACCACTCGTACTGACAAACAATAAGGTTCCCAATTGTGCCGCTGGAGTACCCTGAGTACCCCCGTTGACTGTTGCAGATCCAGAGAAGCTGTTTGTGCCATACTTAATATAAATACGACCGCCACCGCCGCCGCCACCACTGCCATTCCCATTGCCGCCGTTTGCTGAAATAGTACCATTACCAGCCAAGACGTTCGCAATGATCCAAAGACTGCCCCCGGAACCGCCACCATCACCCGAAGTCCAAGCAGCAAAACCATTCGAAGACAAAGTTCCGTTCACGGTCAAGGTCCCAGTCAAAGTGAGCTTCAACGCTCCACCACCAAAGCCGCCCATTCCTGAAAAATAGGTAGCCCCTGCCGAGCCCAAGCTTACAGGATCCACCACAGTTCCGTAAATGTTACCGCCCGTCGCTCCCCCGCCTTTACCACCATAGCTTCCGCCGCCGGATCCTGATCCAGCACCTGATCCGCCAGTTTTATTTCCCATTCCATCAAGCATTAAGCTTGCGCCCGAATTAATCGTGACATTATTAAAACTGTAGTCACCGGAAGTAAAAGCAGAGTTAGTCAGCACATAAAGATTGTTGGCTCCCGAATCGATTAGCACCGCAGAGCCCACACCACCATTGCGAGTCGAAGTTCCTCCAGCAACGTTCATGGTTCCAGAAAAAGTGCTCGATGTGGAATAAGAGACACTGATACGTCCTCCGCCACCAGCTCCGGCACTGGGCGTGGTTCCACCCACTGCTGACAGTGCACCTGCTCCCGCCAACACAGAAGAACGCAAATAAATACTTCCACCCGAACCACCACCCGCGCCCGACATCCCGGTAGTGCCATTGGCCGAGACGTTCCCGTCGATTTGTAAAGTACCAGTGGCCGTCAAATTGACAGCACCACCACCAACACCAGCAATGTTACTGAAATAACTGCCACCACCTGATCCCAGGCTGACCGGAGCCAATACATCACCATAGGTGTTGGGTACAGCACCGGTGATTCGACCGCCAAATCCCCCATGCGTGCCACCATTCTGGCTGGCACCAACACCTGTTCCAGCATCCTGAGCGCTGCCCATGCCATTCACATTTAAGGTGACTCCGGATTGGATCGTAATATTGCGATAAGTAAAATTGGTTGCAGGAACACTGCAATTTGTAGGGAGGTAAAGATCGTTGTTAGTTGAATCAACAAGGAAAAATGAACCTGGCGTGCCTGCGGTTCCTGTACCAACAAGTGTTCCGCCAGCGGCACTATAGGTTCCTGTGAATGAATTCGCAGTCGCATAGGCGATATAGGCTCGGCCGCCACCACCGCCACCACTACCATTACCACCAGCAACACTGATTGAGCCTGCACCTGCCAATGTGCCGACGGTTGCATTGATGCTTCCGCCAGAGCCACCGCCTGCATTTGCCTGTCCGGCACTTCCAGTAGAAGACAACGACCCGCTGACGGTCAGTGTACCACTGACATTCAAGGTCATCGCACCTCCGCCGGTACCACCAATATTTGAGAAGTAGTTCATCGCTCCAGATCCTAAATCAACTGGATTTGTGGCACTGCCATATCCAGCTTTAGGAACATTCGCGGGAGTACCCCAACCACCATGTCCCCCATAAGTTCCACCGGAGTTACCGTAACCAGTTCCTGCTCCAGGGGCATACCCCGTTGCATTTGCATTCAAAGATCCTGTGATAGTGACCGTCGTTGCATTGATGGTGATCACGCCGGTATTACCACCGACAATACTGTCTGCGATCAGGGTGCCGGTCACAACCAATGTATCAAAATTATATGTACCGGCCTGAAGTGTGACGTTCGCGCCAGAAGCTACTGTGACAATGCCAGAGTATGTGCCTGGTGATTTACTGATCGTGCCTGACCAGGTCTCATCTGCATTTGCAATTGCCGACGTAATTAGAATGATGGTTAACAGCAGTACCTTCACGTTCAAAAACTCCCTCACAGTTTTATCGGCGTTAAACAGCTGTTAAATTAGCTAAATCAAGCGCTCCAAATTGAGCTTCCTGTTCACAATAGTAAACGTACGCCCATAAACAAACACCCGCTACTTGGCGGGTGTTTCATTGCTTCATTTTCAAATTTGTAATGGTAATTATATGATAAAAATCAGGAACTTAGTGAACCAAACCACTGTCTTCGGGTGCTGATCCTGATGCCATTTTTTCTGCAGCATTCTTCTTCAGCACTTCCAGCATTTCCTCCGAATAGAATTTCCCATCGCGAATGACGGCGTTAATCTTTTTCATATTTCCGACATCATCGGTAGGATCTGCATCCAGCAAAACCAGGTTTGCATTCTTGCCTACTTCCACAGTTCCCATCGTCGAACGTTTACCCAAAAACTCGGCACCGTTCAATGTGGTCATTTGCAAAACTTTTAGAGGAGAAACTCCGGCTTTTGCCAACTGTTCAAACTCTTCATGCAAAGACGCGCCTGGCACAACCCACACTCCGCCCAGGTCTGTCCCGGTCAGCATTTTCACACCCTGCTTATCAAACAGCTTTACCAACTTCATGTCCATTGCAGTCAACTGCCGCAAAGTTTCGCGTGCGACCGGTTTAACTGTTTTTGCAAACTTTGCGGAAACTTCAGTCCAAAAAGCACGTTGATCACGGGAAATGAACTTCAAATCAGCGTTGTTTGCGTACTGAGATTTATCGGCCAACATCATCGCCTGATTGCGCGCCAATGTCGGAACCTGCCAGGATTTTTGCAACACCAATGTTTCGGTCAATTTTTTACATTTGGATTCACTGTAAGTGTCAATGATGGTGCGAGTTTTCAAAAAGGCATTTTGATTCGCCATCAGGCGAACCAATAACGGATTTGCTTCTGCCAGTTTAATCGATTCTGTTGTGGCTGAGTTTTTAGTTTCACCAATTAAAGATTTACGAACGCTGTCCTCGTTGGTTGAGCAGCTGATCAGAATGGTATCCACCGGACCCAGGCTTTCCATGGAAAGCATGCCTTGCTTTGCGGCCTCTTCGGCATCAACGCCCACTGGAATATTTCCCGCGAAATAATCACCGACTTTTTTTGATTCTGTCAAAGCAGCAAAAAACACGGACGGAGCAACATCACCGACACTAACGAAATCAGCGCCCGCTTTACGGTCTCTTTCAACCAGTGCCACCGCTGCTTCTGCAGTTGGTGCGTTGGCTCGGTTCAACATCTCCCCTGCCAGCCCCAATAGCTCTGGTGAATCGTCAGGCATACGAAGCTTGTTTTCCTTGCGGTCCTTCAACTGCTCTTCAGTGCCGGACATTTGTCGATATCCAGTGATACCATATGCCAGCATCACCGCAGAAACTTCCTTGGCAAACGGGCGACCAAGAACATGGGCATGCATATCAAGATATCCTGGAACAACGTACTTACCGGTCGCATCGATAACTCGCTTGCTACCCTGCTCACCCACCGCATCTGCTGGAATAATTTTTGAGATCTTTCCGCCATCAATCATCAAAGCCATATTGGCCTGAAGCTGACCATTCACGGTGTTAACGATAGTCACACCTTTAACAATGATGCTTTCCTGGATTTTTTTACCTGAGGAAGTTGAAGTGGATTGAGAAGCGGTTCCGCCTCCCGCACATCCGACAAGTGTCGCAGTCAAAACAGAGCCTAGTAGAATCGTTTTCGTCGTTTGTTTTTTCATAACAAAAACGATAGCTCTAAAATCAGTGTTTGATAAGAATTTTTGCAACTCCTAAGACGCCATCCACCATAATTTGAATTCCCACGCAAAACGTCAAAAATCCACTTAGTTTATTAAATACCGACAGTGCCTGGGAGTTCAATTTATCAAGGATTGTTGGAGTCAGTGAGTAGCAAAGAAAGATAACCAGGGCCATTATCGCACAGGCCACCGACGTTGCCAGCAAATTGAACAGATAAATACCAGGATTGGAATGGTAACTGTTTGCACTCAGGGCCAACAAGACGGCGATAGTGCCGCCACCGGTCGTGGTCGGAAATGCCAATGGATAGAACAACATCGACTTAAGTGACTTCTCGCGGGATGAAACTTTTTGATCAACCACTTTTTCCTGATCTTCTGATGGATCAACGGCCGTCAAAATGGAAAAACCCATTCTGGCGATCAGGATTCCCCCGGCAATCTGCACGACGGGAATGGAAATTCCGAAAATTTTAAAGAAAAAACCACCGACCATCGTCACGACCAGACAGATACTCAAGCAATAAAGAGCAATAGCTCCAGCCGCCTGAATTCTTTTTGCGTGTGTTTGTCCCTTCAAAAATGGTCCGACAATCAGCGCCGTACCGAACGGATTCACCGGCGGGAACAAAGAAACGAAGCAGACGAAAACGTAGTGATAAAATGAAGATAGCGAAATGGATTCCATGAAGAAAAGCTACCCGAGATATACGCCTTAGGCAAGTTTATCACCGCCTTGGAAGTTAGTTTCCAACCATTGAAGAAGAGGGCCCCATTGGGGCAAGCTCCAGAATTTTTTCCTTTAACAACGGAAGATTCAACGGTTTGGGCATATGGGCCTGAAATCCCACTTCCATGGCTTTATCAACATCTTCCTTGGCCACATAAGCCGTCAAGGCTATGGCGCTGGTATTGGCACGCCCATGATGCTCTTCCCAGTCTCTGAGCTTCTTCATTAGCGAAAATCCATCCAAAACCGGCATCCCAATATCACAAATGATAACGTCGTACTGATCCTTCATAGCCAGCTCCAAACCTTGTCGTGGATCACTGGTCCCCTCAACCTCGGCCCCGGATTTTCGCAGCAAATGCTGCAACAAACTTAACGAATCCTCTGAGTCATCAATGGCCAACAAGTGCATGCCTTGTAAATTTCTATTAGAAACGGCCGCTGCCGGTTCCTCCTTCTTTTCAACCGGAGCGTCCTCGACGGCACGCAACTGTTGAATAGGCACGTGAATCGTGAACTTACTGCCTCTATTTTTACCGGCACTTTGAACTTCCACAGTACCGCCGTGAAGTTCAACAATATGACGAACAATTCCCAGCCCCAGCCCTAGTCCCATGTGCTCCCGCGTGATGGCGGAATCCTCCTGCCAGAAGCGGTTGAAAACATCTTTTTGATTCTCCATACTGATGCCGACGCCATTGTCCTCGATGATGAATTCAAATTGATCACCCACTTTGTTGGCGGAAATTCTTACTGCCCCCCCGACATCCGTGAACTTGACTGCATTGGAAAGCAAATTCCAGACAACCTGTTGCATCCGATCCCGGTCTCCCCACATCCGTCCCAAATTTGGCGAAATATTCATTTCGAGCTTCAGTTTTTTTGCCGCGGTGGCAAGACTTAACGATTCCACACAGGACTCAATCATGTCATCCAAAGCAAAAAAACTTAGATCCAATTTCATTTTGCCGGTGATAATCCGGGACATATCCAGGATCTCCCCAATCAAACGCGTTTCGATTTTCAAATTGGCATCAATGATCTGCAAGGCATTTTGATAATCTGGAGAATTGAAGTCAGATTCCTTCATAATCTCCATGTATCCAGTGATAATATTCAATGGAGTGCGTAGTTCATGAGACAAAGTCGCCAGGAACTCATCCTTCTTCTGATGAGCCTGCTTCAGACTTTCAATTTT
Source organism: Bdellovibrio sp. GT3 (assembly GCF_037996765.1). NCBI lineage: Bacteria > Pseudomonadati > Bdellovibrionota > Bdellovibrionia > Bdellovibrionales > Pseudobdellovibrionaceae > Bdellovibrio > Bdellovibrio sp. GT3. The sequence continues at coordinate 317,357 of NZ_JBBNAD010000006.1, forward strand.
TTGCTGAACAGTTCTTTCCAAATAAGCGTGTGTCGCCACCGACGATATGATATTAGCGATCGCCTTCATGAACTCGATTTCGTCATACTTGAAATTGCGATCACGATGATCATAGATCATCATGACAAGGGGTGGGACATCCACATCCTTGCTGACTATCACGATATTCACACCCGATTTCATCCCCGAGTTTCGCATTTGTTGCTTTTCAGCCCCCATCCCCAGGAACTCCAGATCGCCAAACAAAAATGGTACACCATTGCGAACCCGCTCAGCGAGGGATTTGAAGGCGTTTTCCACCGGCTCCACAAATTGAACGAAATCCACAAGCAAAGCATTTAGTAATATATCCCGACAGCGCAATTTCACTTTTTCCAGATTCACTTCATTAAGGGCGAATTGACTAAGCTCTGAGAGAAGGGCCGTCTGATGCAGTTGTTGTCTGATTTTAATTTCTGATTCTTTACTTTCAATAGACCGCAACAAGGTACGGGCCAGAACTTCCGGTGACAGCTGGGACTTATTCAAAAAGTCAGACGCCCCCTCCTGCACGGCCTTGATCGTACTTTCCCGGTCATCCAAGGTTGAAAGCACAATGATCGGTATATCACTGGCCACTTTACCAAGGCGAGGCAGAGTTTCATCGGACGAACTGTCCAACAGGTGCAAATCCAAAAGAATGGCGCTGAACTTCTCTTCACTTAGGCGCTGAATGGCCTTTGCAAGAAATGCCTCCCGGGTCACCGATATCTCGAAGGACTTTATATCACGCAAGTACCCACGAACAAGTTCCGCGTGTTCATCACTGCTTTCGATCAGTAGAATATTGATCTTTTTTAGTTCTGTTTCCACGGCTGATTCCACCTTTTTTGAAACTGACTGAATCTACTGAAAATTCCTAATTTCGCGAGTGACCGGCTCCTCCATTTTTCGCCGCATGGTCTCTGCCATAATTAATTGTGACACACGTAAATGCAGAAGTTGCGCATCAAATGGCTTTTCAATTATTTCGACACTTCCCAGACGAGCCGCCTCGGTCTGAAGTTCCAGAGAGGGGTTGCCCGTTTGCACGATTGCGACTGTATTCACATTTTTTTGACGAGCATGTGCAACCAAAGCAATACCAAAGCCGCCTTCAATATTTTGATCTGTGACAATAACGTCAGGCTTAAGATCCGTCAGGATGACGACGGCCTTATCGAAGTTCGTTGTAAATTCAACGGTTTGAAAAAGATCTTTCAATGAATCGGCAATCATTTCTCCAAGGTCTTGATCATCCTCGACCACCAGAAGATTCATTTTCTGAAGCATATGTTGCATCCTTGTAGAGGTATACCAATAAGACTGATCGTAAGACATAAACTTTGCAACCGGAGTACAAATGGATTTTAACAAAATGTTATTTGCCGAGAAAAGTAAGTTGAATGAACATGTATTGATACATTGGATCCGCTCTTCGAAAACACCCCTCTCTTTCGCACCAGCCATGAGTTTTTTCGTTCTCGGCTTCAAAGATTTACTTCTGAATTTGGAATATCCCCAGGCAACGACCACTCTCGAGAAAGCTGTCAATCATCACTGCAAAGAAGACCTCGAACACTGGCAACTTTTTTTGGATGATCTTGAAACTATGAACGTGGGGCAAAGCGCCTGGGGCACGAAGACCACCACGGCACTTCGCCAGATTTGGTCCAATGATAACTGGCGTGTTCGCCAGGCCACCTACAAAATGATGTCACTGACATTTCAACAAAACAGTCCGGGAGTTCGTCTGCTGATGATTGAATGCCTGGAGCTGGCTTTTGCCGTGTTTATCGAAGCGGTCCGCGCCTCCGATTCACACTCACCTGAAGCATTAAAATATTTTGGGGATCACCATTTCTTTGAAGAAGCCAGTCACCAACAAGGAAGCTGGATTGACGAAACACATCAGCTGGATCTGAACGAACTGCAACTGACAGATGAGGAATCAAAAATTGCAGCCATGATTCTTTTGGAAGTTTTTGAATGGTTCCACTTGATGTTCACTTCCTGGTACAAACAACGGGCGATCTTTACATCCCCATCTCAGGTGCCTTTGAAAGAATTGGCTGAGTTGTCACCAAAGGCAATTTGACCCGCATACACACCCCGACTTCACGTTCGAAGTCCGGGTCCTTGTATTGCGTTTTGAATTCTATCCGTCCGTGCATCATGTCCACGTAGGCTTTAACAAGGGGCAGACCAAAACCTGTCCCCTTTTCATTATGAAGCCCCTTCCGCGTGGTCACCCCGGTGAATGAAAATAATTTGCCTGCTATATTTTCAGGAATGCCAATTCCAAAGTCGATCACATCAATATTCAGGAAGTGCGCATCCTCGGTCAGCCGAATTACAATTTCCTCCCCGCGCGGTGAAAACTTAATGGCATTACTGATCAGGTTTCCCATGACCTGGGCCTGCAGCAGCTGTGCATCGATCATGACGGCTGCGCCAAAATTCTTACGCCGATCAATAAATTGAACCGTCAGGTTCTGAGCATGCAGCTGTTCCGCGTAATAGGAAACGGCCCCGTGGGCTGCCAAAAGAGGATCGGAAAATTCCATTTCGAGGTTTTTCTTGCCTGTGGATACGGCCTGCAGCTCCCGGACTTTTTCAATAGTGCTCATGATGTGATGCAAAGACCTGCGCAATCGATCCAAGGAAACTGTTTGAGCAACACGCTCCATTTTTGAAATGGACATCATGGCTGTGGTCACCGGCGTCGCCAGATCATGAATCAGAATGGACAGAAGAGCCTTGTTCCGATTATCCAGCGCCACCAGCTCCTTGGTCTGCTTGGTGACCTCATCCTGCAGTTTTCCACTGTATTCGTGGGCCAATTGCCAAAGTAAAAAACTGGGGAAAAAGATGGAAAATGCAAAGGTCAGCAGGAATGCCATCGTATATCCAAAAACTGCACCTGCTTCACTATGGCGTAAAATCGGATAGTCCAGATAATGTATAGCTAACAGGAACAACAGCAGTGCGAGAACGCGAAACCCTTTGGTTTCATCGCGATGATTCTCGTGGCGGAATGAAACCCACGCGGCGGCAAGCAAGGGCAACGCAATGGCAATGGCGCTAAATATCGAGGCCATCTGATAAGAGGATGTCAGTCTTAATACACCCAAGCCCACGACTACCAACACTATGGGAAGTGCGTAAATCCATCTGCTTCGTTCCTCATTCTTCAGCAGTGCCAGGGTGATTTCATAGTAGACCCAGCTGGCCAGCACATAAAAGCTAAAGGCCAGCAGCATTTTATAATCGAACCCGACAAATTGGCTTTGCATGAAGAAATTGATCGCCGTTATAACCCAACTTAAGGTGATATAGCCGAAAATTCGATTCCCGTGAATATACCATAGAGCTGTTGACGTCAGGACGTTGACCAGCATCGTTCCCGAGAATACCAGAACTGTGATGTACAGACTTTCGCTCATGAAACAAGTGTACGCTTCAGAACTATTGTCCCCAACAGAATTTAAGATTTAAAAACAAGACCTGTCAAAGACCATCCTGGGCAACCCCCGAACGAGAAACAGCTTTTAGTTGAGAAAGATTGCGAATCCAGACAACTTTGCTTTTGATATTCTCTCTGTTCAAAATCCGAATAAGCTCCGGGCGCATCAACCGATGAACGGTACCGATAGTTTGAAAAAGTTTTTTCGTCTGCGCCCAGGAGACTTCGCTGCAGCCTTCAGGAAGCTCGCGGCGGGGACTCCAAAGATTTTGTAACTGCCGCTTGCTGGCCCACCAATAATGCCGCCATAACGGCAAATCAATCATCACGATTCGATCCGCCAGCTGAAAGCGCTTTTCCAAAATATCCAAGGGACCATATCCGTCAATAATCCAGGAATTTTGATTCTGCACATCCGAAATGATGCTGATGGATTCCTTATGGGGCCTGATTTTCATACCAGCAAGAAACTGAATGGAATCCACATGTGTCAAAGGAAGGTTGTGGATCTGCGCCAGACGTCGCGACAAGACCGTTTTTCCAGCTCCCGCATTTCCAATCACAGCGATTCTTTTTGGCGTTTCTTTCATATTATGATCTTTAACAAAGACAACATCTCAAGGTCAACGTCAGACCTATTCCCTTTTATCCTTTAGGCTCTTTATTGGAGGTTTAGAATGGAAAGAAAAGCTGAAGTTCTGTGGAGAGGTAATTTACAACAAGGTCAGGGCGAAGTCTCCACTGAAAGTGGGGCCTTAAAAAAGGTGCCTTATTCACTGATGCGTCGATTTGGCAATGAACCCGGAACCAATCCTGAGGAACTTATCGCCGCGGCTCACTCCTCATGTTTCGCAATGGCCCTTGCCGCCGCCTTAACTCAGCAGGGAATAACTCCGGAGTCACTGCAGGTGAATGCCGCCGTCAGCATAGAAAAAAATGGCAACGACTGGGTGATAACCCACTCCAATTTGGTGTTAAGAGCCAAAATTCCCGGAATTGATCAAAACAGATTCAATTCAATCGCCGAAGAGGCCAAAAACAATTGTCCTGTTTCACGATTGCTCGATACAGAAATTTCTTTGGATGCCACTTTGGATGAGGGCGAGCTTCGCGCGCAGCACTGATGATCAAAGTTAAAGAGTTTACTCCGAAATCAAAAAGTCTGGCGAAGGTCGCGACCAATCCTGATACCAGAGGCAAGACCAAAAAGGCCTTGAAGTCGCATTTTGCAGAAGTCGCGGAGGATCTGGGGGATCTTCAGGAGCTTATCTTTGCAGAAAACAAACATAAAGTCCTGATCATTCTGCAGGGGCTCGATACGTCCGGCAAAGACGGTACGGTCGAGCACGTTTTCGCCGCTATGAATCCCCAGGGACTTCGCGTCGTCTCCTTCAAAAGGCCCACGCCCAAAGAATTACGTCATGACTATCTTTGGCGTGTCCATGCCAACACCCCTATCAATGGGGAGATCGTGATTTTCAATCGCAGTCACTACGAAGATGTGATCATGCCTTCAGTTCATAAAACTCTTCCTAAATCGCGGATTGAAAATCGAATCGAAGACATCAATGCTTTTGAAAAGATGCTTACCGATGAGGGCGTGACAATTTTGAAGTTCTTTTTGCATATCAGCCTTAAAGAACAGGCCGAGCGACTGCGCGCACGCATCGACAATCCGGACAAGCATTGGAAATTTGAATTAAGTGATCTGGCCGAGAGAAAACTCTGGCCAAAGTATCAAAAAGCCTACGGAGAGATTATATACAAGACACACCACGAAGACCGACCCTGGTACATCATACCCGCCGACGACAAAGACGTACGCAATTTCGTGGTGTCATTTATTCTGGAACAACGTTTGAAAAAACTAAAACCGGTCTTGCCACGTTTTGACAAGGCCACGTTTGAAAAAATCAAAAAAGAGGTCGCCAAGCTCTAGGGGCTCGGCTCGAAATAATTCGGTGACGGTGGTTGCGGTCGCTTGAACTGACGCTGGTATTCACGGAATATGTCTTCGGCTTTTTGGTAATCAATCCGCTGCAGCGCCTGCTCGACCTTAAGATTTTCAAGATCACGACCGACAGATAGAAACGCAGCAATTCGGTCATCTTCATAGTAGGCCACTGCAAAATCATCTTTGCCGGGATCACCCATCAGATCCATCCGGTCAAAACGATCGGAATAGCCTATATAACAAAGTATTTTATCAAACTGCTGAGTCCAGAAGAAGGGTACGTCCTGATATCTGGTTTTTGCCCCCAATATATTACAGGCAACAACCTGACCTTGGCGTTCAGCCACTTCCCAATGTTCAACACGGATCAATCTCTGACTTCGGGGATCCGGCCACCGCGCAATATCACCAGCGGCAAAAATACCGGGAACACTTGTTTCCAGGTATTCATTCACCACCACACCGTGATCAATTTCGCAGCCCGCCTGCTTTGCCAATTCCACATTGGGTTGAATACCCGCTCCAACCACGACGAAATCACAGTCCACAGTCGTAAGGTCATCCAAAATAACCTTGTCATCCAGTATCTCTTTCACAGAATGCCCTAAATGAAAGTGAATCCCATGGGACTCATGCAAATGCTTGATATAGCTTCCCACATGAATTCCCAGCGTCTTAATCAAAGGCATTTCCTCGGGGGCGATCACATGGACGACAATACCTCTTTGGTTTAAGGACGCCGCAACCTCCAGACCGATAAAGCCCGCTCCAACAACCGCCACAGTCTTAGCCGTTTCGCAGGCACTGATAATGGATCGGCAGTTCTTTAAGGTTCTTAGCATCAGAACTTTTTCGCGGTCGATGCCGGGGATCGGCGGTTTTACAGGTTCACCACCTGTTGCCAGCAGCAGTTTATCGTAAAACAATGTTCTGCCATCTGAAAGTTCCACTGACTTTCTGTCAGGTTCGATACGCTTGACGTCTGTTTTCAGACTGATCTGAATTTTATTCTTTTCAAAAAAAGACTCTTTCAGTATTGGCAACCATTCTTCTGGAGCCGCACCAGACAAGTAGTCCTTCGAAAGATTGGTTCGATCGTAAGGTGTCGAATCATCATGACTGATCATCTGAATGGTTCCGGCAAATCCCTGGCGTCGTAACATCGCCGCACAGGATGTTCCAGCAGCACCGCCGCCGACAATCACCACATGCTGACTTTCAGTGCCACGCAAAACAGGTTGCGGAATTTTCTTTTTCCCACGGACGAAAATTTTCTCATCAACGACTTCGGTCATCCAACAGGCTATCGGCGTCAAGGCCGGGGCTTTTTCTGCTTCGCCGGTTTTTACATTGAAAGTGGAATGGTGCCACGGACAATGAATATGATGTCCCACCAACAGCCCCTGATTTAAAGGCGCGCCATAATGCGAGCAATTGGCACCCACCGCGTAGATTTCGCCCTCCACCTTGGCCAAAATAACCGCTCTGTCCCCCACATGCCCCAGCAGAGTTTCCCCTTCCTGAATCAGGTCGACCGAAACACCTTTGGAAAAATCAGGTCCGGTAAGTTCCGCACTTGTGCCCATAGGGTGACTCCTTTTTCGTCAATTCACGGACATTTTAGTATTCTTGCGATAAGTACTTGAGTAAACCTTCACACAGTTGCGAAAAAGCACCATCAAGTCCTGTATCATTGTGAGATTCCACCGGACTTGCGTCGGGAAGGCATAAACAATCGACTCGCATTTACCGAAAAAGAAATGATGATATTTCCCGGAGGCAGAAGTTGAAACAGTGGATGAAAAAGCTGGTTGATCAGTTGGACATGGACTGGGGATCCGCACCTCATAATAAAGAATCCAAAGGCAAAGACGGCCCGACACTTTCCGAAGATCGCGCCACTTTGTTGTTTATCTTGGATGTTCTTAATAAGAATCTGTTCGAGGTTCACAATCACTCTGTGCGCAAGGTGCGGGCAAAGCTTGATACCGTTGCCAAAGAACTTATGACCATGGAAGGACAGGAACTGGAAGATGCGCTTTTCCGCTTCCGTCAGTTCTTCTCCAGCTACCGCATCGACGAAACGACCTATGTGCAAAACACATTCGATGACTTCAAACGCATCATCTGGGATTTTGCCGACAACCTGGGCGACGAAGTCGCGGCCGAAGCCACTTCTGAAGGTCAGGTTAATGCCAGCCTCGCTCAGCTCCGTGAAGCCGTGGAATCAAACTCCATTGAGGACCTGCGTGCGAAATCCCGGGAGTTCATTGATTTCTATTTGAAGCATCAGACAAGCAATAACGAACGACGTTCGAAAAGAATGGAATCGGTCAAGAAAAGCCTGTCGACAGTTAAGAAGCAACTTATGGAAGCCAATCGCACCATGCGTTCAGATCATTTGACTGGCGCCCATAACCGCAAGAGCTTTGACGAGCAGGTTAAACGCTACATCCAGATCAATCAACTGGATCACGACCCGGTGACGATGCTCCTGTTTGATATCGACTTCTTTAAAAAGATCAATGATGCCTACGGGCATGATATTGGGGACTTCGTATTGCAGCAATGCGTGCGCCTGCTACAGGAAAGCTTCAGCCGCGAAGTCGACTTTGTTGCCCGTCTGGGTGGTGAAGAATTCGCCGTGATTCTGCCAGGCTGTGACACCCAGGCAGCTATTAAAATGGTGGATGAATGCATGGCCAAGATCCGCAAAGAGGTCTTTGTTCATGGCAACCTCGAGATTCGCTTTACAGTCAGTCTGGGCATCGCTCAGCTTGAAGCTGGAGAAACGCCAGACGGCTGGTATAAGCGCGTGGATGAGGCCCTTTACACTTCCAAGCAGACCGGTCGCAACAAACACACAGTTGCCAATCCTCCGGGAATCAAAAGAGTCGCTTAGGCGACTCCCCCCAAAAAAACTACTGTTCCATCATAAGCAACTACAGCAGTCGAATAGGATGAACTTTTCGGCTGCTGTATAAAAGTTGATTATGTATGTCGCCTTTTAGACAGCTGAAGTGCGTTTTACGCTGTTTAAGGATTTATAAACACAAGTGACAAATCTCCGAATGAGACCCCATTAGATTTGCTTATAGCTGGCCCGCCCCGTGCAATACCCCTCAACAACGGGGGCGCACATGAGATCACTGAATCTAATACAAAAAACTTTCTTTGGTATTCTCTCTGCGACTCCGGTTTTTTGGCCGTCAATAGCACAACCACGCACCAACGAGCCTGACCGCGATATCGTCATCGCGATCATCGACACCGGCGTCGACATCAATCACCCTCTTATTAAAGACAATCTTTGGTTGAACCCCAAAGAAAAAATAAATGGACAGGATAACGATGGCAATGGATATGCCGGGGATCTCCATGGATGGAATTTTGTTTCTGAAAACAGCGATCTATCGGACCAGCACGGTCACGGAACCCATATCGCCGGCATCATTCGCCAGCGCACACTTTCGAAGCGCGTGAAATTCATGGTTTTGAAATATTATGATCCAGAACAATCAGGTCGGGTGAATTTGGTCAATACTGTTCGTGCAATACGGTATGCGATCAAAATGAAGGCCGACATTATAAACTATTCTGGCGGTGGCGACACACGCAGTGCTCTGGAAGAGCAGGCAATCCGTGAAGCTCAAGAGAAAGGAATTCTCTTTGTCGCTGCCGCCGGCAATGACGGTCGCAACACCGATAAGATGGGTTACTATCCAGCGGGCTATAATCTTCGCAATATCATTTCAGTCGCGGCCCTGGATACGAATCGTCATCTCATTGACAGCAGTAACTACGGATCTAAAAGTGTGGATATCGCGGCCCCGGGCAAGAACGTATACTCTTCCCTGCCCGGTGGCCAATTTGGTGTCATGACCGGCACTTCCCAGGCCACAGCCTGGGTCACGGGACTGGCAGCAGCCCTGATGTTGCAAAACCCCGAGCTGCGGGATCCTGAATTGATTAAACTGAAATTGGAAACCGAAGGCATCCGTGACCAGTCTCTGGTCGGAAAACTGAAATCCACTGTGCGTATTACCTCTTTACAGAACGATATCTCGAGCTTATAAGAGGTTCTTGAGCGCAATTGAATTCAACCCCCACGGGCCCTTTCCACTGATTAGCGATGACGAGCACACATACCAAGAAGCTCAGGAACATTCCGTCGTCATTGACCAGTGGTTGGGTTTTAAAACTGCAGAAGTTGAACAAGAGCTGCTTAAATCTCAAAGTTATAACGTTCAAGCGGATGCAAACATTCCAGTGAATTTTTGGCGGGGATTACCAGTTCAGGCTTTGCAGACTCCTTACACAGAAATCCGACAAATATTGGAACTTTTGAAACCCGAGGACGGCCAACACATTGTGGATCTTGGATGTGGGTATGGTCGCATGGCGTTTGTGGTGGGCAAACATTATCCCGGCGTGAAATTCACCGGGTACGAACTGGTGGCCGAGCGCGTGAACGAAGGCAATCGAATCTTGAAAAATTTCGATTACCCCCTCACCGCTATTAAGACTCAAGATCTAACAGCACCCCAGTTCGTGCCGGTTGAGGCCGATTACTATTTCATCTTTGATTTTGGCAGTGCACCTGCTGTCGATAAAACTTTAGAGGACTTGAAAAAGATTGCGAAAAACCGCAGCATCCAAGTGGTGGCCCGTGGACGTTATATCCGCCACCGCATTTTTCAATCCCATCCTTGGCTTTCCGAAATAAACGAGCCTCAAGTCTTTGATCATTTCACCATCTTTAAGTCATAGGGTTGCCTTCCGACACGCGACTAAGACTGGTCTTGTTCCTCTGAATTCCTGGGCAGAAAATAAACTCATGGAAAATTTCAATCAAAGATCAGAAAACCTAAATCGCTGGTACGAAGAAAAGCTTCACCTTCACCGGGATCAAAGCGGTGGATTTATGGAAGAGCATTTCCAAGTGAATGAATATCTGCCCGAAACCACCATTTTCCGCATACAGAATCTCGCAACACTGGTCGGCTCCTTGGCCGAATCCGGCGTACGCATCTTAGATTTTGTTGATGAAAATGAGCGCGGAAAATTTGCGTGGATTTGTGATCCCGACGGCCACAAAATCGCCTTATGGCAACCCTGGGATGAATCACAAAGTATTATCAATATTCCTGAGCCGGAATAAAATCAAAGACCGGGAATTGTGCGCGCATAGGCCGAGCGTTCACCCGTGGCAAACAAACCGCCAGAGTCATCTCCCATGCATCTAAGCTCTCCCGAATCCATCATAATAAAACACATGGTGAGGCCACCGCCACCGCTCGATACCGATTTCACTCCAGATGTTAAGACGGTGTAAGGAGCCGACCACAACACATTTCCGATGAGCCCGTTTCCAACCTCACCGCTGCTGTTCTGTCCCCAACACTTTAAGGCCCGATCGTCGCCAACAACAGCACAAAAGCTTCCCTGACCGATCGCAAGATCTTTCACATCAGACATAATCTTTTGTGGAAACGAAGTTGTCCCCCAGACGGAATAGGTTTTACCCCAACAGTACAAATCACTATTCTCTTTAATTGCACAACCGAGGGAACCCGCAGTACCCAGATTCCCAAAGATTTGTTTCACATCAGTCAAAATCGGATCCAGTGGAATTGTCGACTGATTGGTCGTGTTACCGACCCCGAGCTCGCCATTGGTGTTTATTCCCCAGCAGCGAACTTCTCCGTCTGTATTCAGATAACAAATAGAATTATACATCATCGCGACGTCAGCGACCCCGGACGACAAAACTGTATTCGGTGTCATTTGATGTACTACAGTCCCAGGCTTTGTCTGCCCGGTCGAATTATCACCCCAACAAAGTAAAGCACCGCCAGTGGATATCGCACAGCCGCGATCATTGGCAACCCAAACTTTTTGAATGTCTTTATCGACGATAATCTTTGGAACGACAATATTCCCGGCGGTGGCACCGGCCCCTAAACTTCCCTTCGAACTGTGCTTACCCCAACAACGCAATTCTCCATAAGAAGACACCGCACAGGTCGTGGAACTTGTGCTACTGTTCGCCGCCACTTGCGTGACGTTTCTTGAAAAAATCTGCGTCGGCACTTGGCGAGTGTTTGTTGTGCGATCGCCAATTTGACCATTCGCATTGGCACCCCAACAATCGAGCTCCCCTGACGTCATCACCACGCATTGATGCCCCCCTATGCCAATAGCCTTTACCCCAGATGCAATAACTGTCTGGGGAGTGAGCTTGTTCTTCGACGTTGTGCTCACCTGCCAGCAAACCACCGAACCAGTATCAGTCAAAACACAACGTGCCGCTGCTGACGATGCAGATGCAGCCAAAAATCTTACTGCTCCCGAGTCAACCACTTTGCTCGGTGTAGCCCCGGTCGCACCAGGAGTATCTCCCGTATTCCCCCAACACCAAACGCTGCCGTCAGTCTCTTTGATTCCACAAATGGACGTAGCCGCCACCATGTAGTCGCGATAGGTCGCACTCATTTCAAGGGGAGTTGTGGACGAGGATGACGGGGAGCCCACGCCGTAAGTTAGCGACAGTCGGATATTAGTCCCCCAACAGAAATTCTTCACAGTTGCCGGGGAACCGGCCTCTGATTGCACACACATGTTTTCTCGACTGTAGCCAAGACTGATGGACTTCACATTTTCAACCTGAGCCGTTGCTGGTGGCGCGAAAAGATTGCCACCAGTAAAATTGTTGGCATCCAAATATCCCCAACAATATAGATCATTTTGAGCGGGAACACCGCCGTTACTTTTTAAAGCACACATCGTTAGTCCCGCAGCTGCTCTCACCGCCCACGCGTCCTCGACTCCACTCATGACCACAATAGGACTCGCAAAAGGCACGGTCTTTGTTGCCGCAGGAGCTGGATTCCCTAAAGCCTGATTATCCGACCCCCAACATTTAAGATCCTTATTGGTCGCAATATAACAGAACATGTTAGTCCCCAAGACGGGTTTAACTGCTCCACTCGATACCAGCTTCTTAGGAGTCGTGGACATTCCACCGGTAAACGAAGGAATGACACCACCAGGATCCTTACCCCAGCACCACATTTCACCTAATGAATTCACAGCGCAGGTAGTTAAAGCTCCCACTGTATAACTTTGCACATCGGTCATAACAGGCGTCGCAGTAACCACGTCGGAAGGCACCGTCGTCCCATTCCCTAGGTAACCAAAATCGTTTTCCCCCAAACACTTCAATTCGCGGTTGGAATAAAGGGCACAGGCAAATAAAGAGCCCGACTGATAGTCTACCAAGGTCGGAGGCACAGAATCATCGTCGCGAATATTGATTTCTGTCATCGCCAGTACCCCACCGTTACCTAATGAATTTTTAGACAACACCAGGCGCAGACGTTTTTCTGGTTCGGGAATCGAGTCATCCAAAATACGAACGGTGATATATTTAACCGTATCTCCAATTCCAAATTGAATATCCCTTGAGTCCAGCTCAAAGTCGCCGCTAGTCGCATCCCCCAAAGAGGTGATAGAAACTTTAAACGGAATCGGCGCTGCCATACTTAGCACCACCGGGATTTGAATGGATCCCACACTTTCAGAAACGACCTGAGTACTGGTAACAAAAGATGCGGTTAAGGGCGAGGTATAAGTTAGAACCTCTGTAGTATCTTCGCTCGGAAGAGCAATCACCGCCGCTTCATTGGCCGGATTCACAATGCTTCCGCCATTTAAACTAATACTTGCCGGCAGTTCGATACCGTTGGTGTCATTATCACCGATGATGACAACATACCGGAATAGCAATTCACGGTCAGAAATTTGTGAAATGAAATTGGCAATGCGCGTATTGCTGGCAATTTTAATCTCAATCCTCGGAGCACCCGTCACAGCCACCGGCTGATCGTATTTCACCACGACCTCAAGGGCATTTCCATCCAAATAGACATCTGTTTCCGGAGACTTCAACGACTTCACTTCCGGAGTTGTTTTGATCAACATCGGCGTCGTCCCCGCAAGTGAAGACTGATCACCGGGATTTGGAAGTTTTAAAAACTCCGTTAATTCCTCGGGTGCAAATTCACTTGTACCTGCTGCCGGAACAATATCACCGCCATTAAGATCAATAGCTGACGAGTTCGTATAGTCCAATGTGGTTGCCGAATCACCAGCGACCACTGTGTATTCAAAGACCAGTTGATTTGTTCCTGAACCCGAAGCATAAGTCGCTTTTCTATTTACCGATCCTGTCGACAATTCCAATGTGGGGTTGCCCGTCACGACCATTGATTGATTGAATTCGACTGTGATTGGAATAATTTGAGCCGTCGTAAAGCGTGGTAAAGATAAATTTGAAACGGCTGAAATATTAGAAACATCCGCCGAGACTTTATTAATCTTCGGAGCGGACTTAGACGCGAATTCCACAGCGGTGCCGTGAATATCTAACGACAACGTACATCCGGTAAACAACCAGAGACAAATGACCGTGAATGTTAAAGAAACTTTACTCATAAAACGCTCCAAGAACACTAACAACTATTTATCGGAAACACAGGAATATCACTTTAGGGAACTATTGCCTTTGGCCCAAATTGATACGGTAACGTGAGGTGAAACCCTACTGCGGCAGTGATGACACTTTAAACATGCAGGTAAAAATTATCTTCACAAATGTGATTTAGCTCGTGGGAAACCGCTCACTTCGCCGTCAATTGGCCGCAAGTTTGCAAAAATACTGGGCGATATTAAATTCGAAGGATGAAAAATGACATTTGTGATCCGCACTCTATTTTTAACTGCTGCCCTTCTTTGCTCGGTGTATGTGACCGATGCCAAGGCTGACGTCAAAACACTGACCCACTTGCAAACTCCGGTCAAAGACCAGGAACGTCGCGATACATGTGCTTACTTTGCCGTTTCGGCTTTAGTGGAAAGTGCATTTAAAAAACTTACTGGTGAAGACTATGACATCTCTGAAGAATACGAAGTCTTTCGCCATAAAATCATCAATTCATGGCGCCCCGAGGTTGAATTCGGAAACACCTATGACATCTTGGCGAGTCTAAAAAGTGATATCTATCTTTTTGAGGAAGCCCAGCTTCCCTATCAAAAAGAAAGCCCTGACTTCACCAAACCACTTAGCGCGCAACAAATGTCATTTTATAACCTGAGCCAAAAAACAACGCCGCACGTGAGCTACAGAAGTTTGAATTTCAAACAACTGTCACAAATGCACGTGATGCGCCCGTGGTCAGAACAAGTGATCAACGAACTAAAACAAGACCGCCCTGTAGTGGTGACGTTGAATGTGGCTATTCCCTTGATCAACGATCAAAAAGGTACGTTCACTATGAACCCAGAAGTTGCCGAGCAATGTGCCAGCGGTAAGATCTCTTGCGGAGGCCATGCGATCCTGTTGGTAGGTTATGATGACCAACGCCGTCTTTTTATGTTTAAAAACTCCTGGGGTCCTAAATGGGGCAACCAAGGATACGGTTACGTGACCTTTGACCATGTCGACAACTACTCGGATCAACTGTTGACTGCGTATTTTGACAAGTTTACCTCTCCTTCCGTGAAACGAATGAATCCGTAATTCAAAATCAAGAGATGGAAATCATGAATCAGCCACAGCCAGAATTTGACGAAAAAAAATGGTTCCATCTTTTTAAAAACAAGGCCCGAGTGCTGTACCCAAACTCGGACCCGGCCCATGATTTTCTGCATATTCAAAGAGTCGTCAATACCGCAAAATCTTTGTGTGAAACCGAACACGGCCAGTGGGAAGTCGTGATGCCTGCGGCGTTCTTTCATGACTTTATTAACGTACCCAAGAACGATCCACGCAGGGCCTATGCCTCGGCTCTTTCTGCCGAAGCGACGCTTGAGTATCTGAAATCCATCGGCTATCCAGAACAGTACTTCAACGACATTCGCCACGCGATCGAAGCCCACAGCTATAGCGCCAATATCAAACCCATAACTTTAGAAGCTAAAATCGTTCAAGATGCTGATCGCTTGGATTCCTTGGGCGCCATCGGCATTGCGCGCTGCTTTGCCACAAGCTCGCAGATGAGCCGCCCTTTTTATTCTGAAGAAGACCCTTGGGCCGAGCAGCGCGACCTGGACGACAAGAACTACGGCATCGACCATTTCTATCAAAAGCTTTTCAAACTGATTGACCACTTAAATACGGACACGGCAAAAAAAGAAGCCCAGCACCGTGTGACATTTATCAAAGAGTATCTGGCCCAAATCAAACGGGAAATATGATCTAGATTTCCTGAATCTGAACAATAGAAGGCAGTTGGAAATCAGCAGCATTTGGAGCTTTAGAGAAATCAATTCTGTAGGCCCGAAGGGCAATCGAATCTTTACCCGTCCACGGCTGCTTGGAGCCGTACAATGCATCGCCCACAATCGGGAAACCGTGCCGACTTAAATCAAAACGCAGTTGATGCGATCGTCCCGTGACCGGCTGCAAATCCCATTGCAAATTTCCCTTGTCGTCGATCCCTAAAAACTGAGCCAAGGTTAAAGAGTCTTTACCCTCAGGACTTTCAAAGGCCCGGCGTTTGCCACGCAGAATTCGGGACTTCCATTCAAACTTCTGCCCTTCACCGATCGCGAATTTTTCGCGGGAATTCTTAACGTTTGCTGGAATATGGGAAAAATCCTGAGTCGTTGTCAGTGCACGGTACGTCTTGCTGACGGTTTTATTTTCGAACCAGGCATTGGCTTTACGATGCGCCTCGGGATTTTTGGCGTACATAACCAAACCAGACACTTCAAAATCCAGGCGATGTACCGGATAAATCTGAACACCCAGCTGTTTTTGAAGTGCGATCCCCAGACAATTGCGCTCGTCTTCGGCTCCCATGCGACTTGGCGTCGACAGCACTCCTGCTGGCTTATCGCAGATCACAAAATGGGAGTTCTCGAAAACGATCTGAATCATTTCTTATTAAGGCCGATCAAAAAGATCTCTTTGGAAATTTTGCGAGTCGAATCCGGCTTCATCACTTCGCACTTGGCAAAGGACTTTTTAATTTCTTCACGAAGCTTGGCAAAGTCATCACTGTGAAACAGTTTGCAGACAAAGTGACCGTCTTTACGCAAAAACTTACGAGCTACGTCCAAAGCAAGTTCGCACAGCTCCATGGAACGAGCTTGGTCCGTCATACGAATGCCCGTCGTTTTTGGAGCCATGTCTGACATCACGATATCGAACGGAGGATGAAATCCATGATCTCTGAAAGTATCTTCCAAGTTCAAATCACGAAGATCAGCCTGAATGAAAACCGCGTTGGGCAACTTCACAGTGACCGGACTCAAATCCACACCCAACACACGGCCCTTGGCACCAACAACTTTAGATGCGTATTGAGACCATGAACCGGGAGAAGCCCCAAGATCCAAAACTGTCTGACCGCTGCCTTTAAAGATTTTGTATTTCTTGTCGATTTCTTCAAGTTTGAAAACGGAGCGAGCCGCGAAGCCCTCTTCTTTTGCTTTTTTAAAGTATCTATCGCGCGGATTATAAGTCATATCGTAGGGTTATGTCCGCTTCAGGTTGCAAAGTCCATTATTAAATTTCACATTCCCTTTTCACGAAGAATGCTTTAAAAAAGATACATTCCAGGAGGCCTTAATTGAATCTGATCATCGCCATGAGCATTTTCTTCGTTATCATCACCATGATCTTTGTAGCGATCGCAGTGTTTTTGCCGGAATGGATGGGAATTACCGGGAAAAAAGCCAAAAAAATTATCGAGGAACAGCAGTCGACCATTCCTGAGGAGACTTCAACTTCCGACAAAGTCCCTCAGACAAATAAAAATAACGAACAGAATAAACCTTAGTGTTGGTTTTCCGGCTCTTTAACCATAGCCAGAAGACCACCGCCCACGACAAATAACACCAATAAACCAATCATCCCCAGACGTGAGTTACCGGTGATCGTGACCGTGAAGGCGACGATAAGCGGCCCCAAAATCGAAGCAAATCGTCCCACTAGGTTGAACAAGCCAAAGTACTCGCCACTTTGATGTTTGGGCGCCATTTTACCAAACATGGAGCGGCTGAGCGATTGAACTCCCCCCTGCACCATTCCTATGATCACTGCCAAAAGATAGAAGTGCCATGCCTGACTCATCCACATCGCCGCCACAACCGTGATTCCATAAACGACAATGCAGCATAAAATGGGCGCCTTGGTGCCGAAGCGTTTGGTCACCGTTCCAAAGAAATAAGCACAAGGAAAACCGATAAACTGCGTGATCAGCAAAGCCGCAATTAAATCCTTAGAGCCGAGCCCGATGGACATTCCATAATCCACGGCCATGGTCATCACAGTGTATACACCATCGATATACAACCAGTAGGCCATCATGAATATAAGCAGATTGCGTTCCTTGAACATCAGCACTTTAAACGTCGCCTGGAGCTTCACGATACTGCGATTGGTGAGCTTCCAAATATTTTCACTTGAAATTTCAACCGACGGTTCTGGGACATTGCGAGCCAGTGGCATCGAGAATACAAACCACCAAACAGCCACCGTCATAAAGGAGATCTGCACTGCCTGAGTGCCATCCTTCAGACCAAACCAGTGTGGATTCAAATGCATCAACACATTGACAAGAAAAAGAACACCGCCGCCCAAGTAGCCCAGTGAGTACCCCAGTGAAGAGACAAAATCCATCTCCTTGGGTTCCGCCACATAGGGAAGCAGGGATTCATAAAACACACAACTTGCGTTGAACGCCATCATGGCAATGCCATATGCCAAAATAGCACTCCACCAATCCCCGGCAGGAATGAAAGTCATCCAGCCACAGGCTACAACCCCGATCATCATAAATGCCAGACAGAATAATTTTTTGAAACCTTTAAGATCTGAAATCACGCCCAGCGTGGGACTGAGCATGGCGATCACCAGACTGGAAATGGAAATGGCCGTCCCCAAACGTGCTGTGGTCACGGTCGGATCAACACCCTGACTCCAGTACATTTTAAAGAAAACAGGAAAAAATCCCGCCATGACTGTGGTGGAGTAAGTGCTGTTCGCCCAATCGTAAAGAGCCCAACTAAATATCTTTTTTTTACGGTTATCCATGATCAAAGCAGATCATAGTTTCTGACTGAAAGGGAGCCCACATCGTGTCAAAAAAAACGCTGGCTTCGCAGCCAGCGTCCATTTCTGATTACTTTTTGATTTCCTCTGCCACTTCATTGGGTCGGCCCAAATCATTGTAGAGGTTTACAGCCCCTATGGCCGTCAGTGTAACGCCGATGACCACATACATTACCACTGCTTTCCGATTTTGATTGAATACATAACTAAATACGCCCGCGATCACTATTAGTGGTCCCATAACGACCATGGACGAAACAATCTGACGGAGTGCAAACACTCCCAACTCAGAATTCATAACCCCCGCCTACGTTCAAGTTTGGTTACTCTTTCCTACAATCTTCTATTTTCCGTATAACTTATCGGCAGGACTTAAGTTGGCTAAAGCAAATAAATTTCAAAGTTAGGTCGCATTTACGACTCAAAAACGGAAAGAACCGTGGACGGTTTTGATACAACCGTCAGATGATTTAAACCCGCCGCTAAAAGCAGAGGATGGGCCAGGCCTTCAAAGATCTCCATGTGCCGCGGCCCCAAGACCACTTCGTCACGGTCGCCCGTAATAAGAGATAAGGGGGTGTTTCCTACGTGCAGTCCAAGAAGTAAATCTTCGGGAACCACCGCTGCACGAATGAACTCCGCACTGTAGTGAGTTTTCTCTTCCCCTGTTTTAAAGGCCTCGGGGTAATTGACTGAAAAACCGTCTCGATTCTGGTCAAAGATAATCCAACCGCCAAGGTCCTCTGTCAGAGCGTGAAACGATTCCGGCAAATAGGGAGCAATCGCCACGAATCTTTGAAACTGCCGGCCAACATCACTGACTGCAATTCGCAGAGCAAATCCACCACCCAGCGAATGCCCGGCAAGAGTCATGTTTTTAACCGAAAACTTCATGCGAAGGTGAATGATCAACTCTTCAAGATCGATTTCAAGTTGATTGGGAGCGATATTATCAGAGGCTGAAAGACTGGCACCATGACAGCGAAAATCCGGAGTGATCACCTGAGCAAAACCCGCCTGAGAAATGGCGCTGGCCAACGAGCACATATAGCGGCTGTCCCCACCAATTCCGTGATACAAAATCACCAGATTTTCAGAACGAGCTGGGTAAAAGCGATAGGACAAAAGATCCTTTTGACGAGTGCGAAACACTTCCTGTGGAGCCAAGCGGTCCACAGGAATTTTGAAATCGCGCAGGTCAAAAGCGAGCTTCATTAGCGAGCACCCGCTTCCTGTTTCTTTTTATGAATATAGTAGTCGTAGTCACCCTCGTAGATACGAAGTTGATTTTTATCCACCTCGAACACACGGGTTGTGACTTCACGCAAGAAGTGACGGTCATGCGATACGATCATCACGGTTCCTGGGAAGTTCTTAATAGCTTCAAGTAAAATCTCACGAGACACGATATCCAAGTGATTCGTCGGCTCATCCAGGATCAGCAAGTTCACCGGTTGCGCCAGGATCGTTGCCAATACCACGCGAGATTTCTCGCCCCCGGAAAGGATCGAGATTTTCTTTTCAGCTTCCTCGCCAGAAAATTTAAAGGCACCCAATAAAGAGCGCACAGTGCCCATCCCGGCGTTCGGCATGCGCGAGTGAACCTCGTCCACAATCGTCGCCTTCGGATCCAGAACATCCAAAGAGTTCTGAGAGAAGTAACCCAGGTTGATGGAAGCACCCAAGGCACAAGTGCCTGCTGTAGGGTCTGCTTCACCTGCGATAATTTTTAGAAGCGTGGATTTACCCGCACCGTTCACGCCGACAACCGCAATACGGTCCATGCGTTTAACCAGGGCATTGGCACCGGAGAACACGTTTTTCTCTTTGCCATCATCGCGCTTCCAGATCTTGGAAAGACCTTCAAACTTAACAACCTCATCCCCACCACGTGGAGGTGTCGGCCATACGAATTTGATTTCGTTTTCTTCAACTGGAACTTCGATACGATCAATTTTTTCAAGTTTCTTAACACGAGACTGAACTTGCGCCGCATGGGAAGCACGTGCTGCAAATCTGGCAATAAACTCTTCCTCTTTCGCCAGCATATCTTCCTGACGTTTTGCTGCCGCGATCAATTGCTCCATACGGATGTCGCGCTCTTTTTCGTAGAAGTCGTAGTTACCACCGTAAACAGTGATGGTCTTGTTCGCGATTTCAACGATTTTAGATACGATGCGGTTCATGAAGTCACGATCATGCGACGTCATCAAAACAGCACCCTTGAAGTTTACCAACCACTCTTCAAGCCAGATGATGGATTCAACGTCCAAGTGATTCGTCGGCTCGTCCATCAGCAGGACTTGCGGGTTCATCACCAGAATTTTCGCCAAAGCGATACGCATTTTCCAACCACCAGAGAAACTCTCTGTCGGACGGTGATAGTCATCAGGACCGATACCAAGACCTGTCAGGATTTCAGCTGCGCGGGACTCAAGGTCGTAGCCGCCAAGGCGCTCAAACTCACCTTGCATCTCCCCGTACACTTCCAGGATTTTCATCATCTCATCCGGATCCAAATCCGGATCAGAAAGCTTGGCTTCGTATTCCTGCATCTTCACTTGCATGTTGCCGATGTTGCCGATCGCGGATTTAACTTCCTCAATCGCAGAACGCCCGCGCATGTCTTCGATATTTTGCGAGAAGTAACCGATCACAGTTCTATCGGATTTGGAAACCGTTCCGTCGTAACCTTCCTCTCCCGTGATGATACGGAAGATTGTGGTTTTACCTGTACCATTCAAACCGACCAGACCGATTTTCTCGCCGTCGTTGATTTGGAAGTTACCGTTACGATAGAGAACTTTGTTCCCCTGCTGCTTTGTGATGTTTGATAAGTGAATCATGGTCCCTTTTATAGCTCGAATTTCATCGAGATGCGCCAAAATTTTTAATTATTTACATCCAGGAACTCGAGGCCCCTGTTTGCCAGGATTTTAGGCAACTTAAAAAGTATAACTGACTTTCCCTTAAGGTGCCCGAGTTCTGATGACCGATACCACCGGAAGGTCAAGCTAGGTGCTGGTCTTAAGCTGGAGTGCCAGATTGGAATCAGGTATCGCGAGGTGGACTTATTTACTCGCACTCCCCGAGAAGCTCTATAACGGTCGCGAGCTGTGTAAGTGTCTGAAATACTCTCAGTTTCTGCAAATAGTTCATTATTATTGCAATTAGGGAATATATACTGAGCTTTTAAGCTTGAGTTCGTGTATCTTCCGGCCTTCTTAGAGCATATACCAATACCCCAAAAAGTTTTGGCCCTTTGGTTAAGTGCTCCTCTAACTGAAAGGCTCCCTGTGACTCCTCCTTTAACTACTGTCGATACATTTGAAAGCTTTGGTCTTAGCGCTCCGTTGATGGATGCGATGAAAGACATGGGCTTCTCAACTCCGACGCCCATTCAAAAACAAGCTATTCCTTTGCTATTAGGCGGAGCGAACGATTTCATCGGTCTCGCTTCTACAGGAACTGGTAAAACCGCTGCATTCGGTATCCCTCTTATCGAAAATCTGGATGCAACAATCAAAGACACTCAAGCTTTGGTTCTTTCCCCAACTCGTGAGTTGGCATTGCAAGTGGCAGAGCAATTGGCTTTGCTAGGTAAGAAAAAAGGCATCCGCGTAGTAACAATCTACGGTGGTGCTTCTTACCGCACACAACTTGATGGCATCAAACGTGGCGCCCACATCGTGGTAGCGACTCCGGGCCGTTTGGTTGATTTCCTTGAACAAAAAATGATCAAGCTTTCCAAAGTTCAAACAGTGATCCTGGACGAAGCAGACGAAATGCTTTCCATGGGTTTCAAAGACGCTTTGGATTTCATTCTTTCTGCCACACATCCAGACGACGCCGCTTCTAACGAGCGCGCAGCTTGCAGAACTTGG
Organism: Bdellovibrio sp. GT3; assembly: GCF_037996765.1. NCBI lineage: Bacteria > Pseudomonadati > Bdellovibrionota > Bdellovibrionia > Bdellovibrionales > Pseudobdellovibrionaceae > Bdellovibrio > Bdellovibrio sp. GT3. The sequence goes on from NZ_JBBNAD010000006.1 coordinate 339,799, forward strand.
TTGTTCTCTGCGACAATGTCGACTGAAGTTCGTCGCATCACTGAAAAGTACCTGGAAAATCCAGAAACAGTAGCTGTGAACAAAGTTGGCTCCACTGCTGAAACTATCGAGCAAGTTTACTACACAGTTAAAAACATGCACAAAACAGAAGTTGTTTCTCGCTTGTTGCAAACGTTGCCAGAGTTCTACGGTATCATCTTCTGCCAAACTAAAATGGAAGTTGCTGATCTTTCTGACACTTTGTCTCAACGCGGTTTCGCAACAGACTCTTTGCACGGTGATAAATCCCAGCAAGAGCGTGAAGCGACTTTGAGAAAATTCAAATCCAAGCAAGTTAAAGTTATCGTAGCGACTGACGTTGCGGCTCGTGGTTTGGACATCAAAGACCTTACACACGTTGTGAACTACAACTTGCCTTGGGATGCTGAGTCCTATGTTCACCGTATCGGTCGTACTGGCCGTAACGGTCAAAAAGGAACAGCGATCACTTTGGTGAACTCTGACCAATTGACTCTTCTACGCCGTGTGATGAACACGACAAAAGCGACTTTCACTAAAGGTGTTGTACCTTCTGCTGACGAAGTGGCTGGCCTTAAAATCAAGAACGTATTGGATAAAGTCGGCGCAATGAAAGAGGAAGACGCTTCCCTTCAATTGGCTGCTGATTTGATCCAGGACTTGACTCAGGCTGATGACATCAACTTCAAAGATCTTTCCAAAGAAGACTTACTAGCACGCTTTATCGTGGCGTACTTCCCTGACGTATTCGTTAAAAAAGACCTGATTTTGGATTATATGGGCGATCGTATCCCTCGCGAATTGTTGCCTCGTGATCCTAACGACAACCGCTTCACACGCAGCCGTGATGGTGGCGGCCGTGATGACCGTCCTCGTACAGGTGGCGGCTTCCGTGGTAACCGTGGTGGTTTCCGTGGCAACCGTCGTGAAGATGGTGACCGTCCAAGATTCAGCGACCGTTCTTACCAAAACGACGCTCCAAGTGAAGGTGCTGGCGCACGTCGCAGCTTCCGTGGCGCTGATCGTGATGGCGGTCGTGATGAGAATCGTGGCAACCGTGACAGCCGTCCAGCACGTGAAGGTGGCGCTAGCGCTTCTTTCCGTGGTGACCGTGACAATGGTGGCGGTTCTTTCCGCAGCCGTGATAACGGTGGTGGCGAGCGTCCAGCGCGCCGTCCATCTTTCAACAGCGACACTGACGAGAGCCGTGGCAATCGTTCAGAGCGCAACGATCACCCAGGGATCAAAAGAACCCGCCCAAGCAGCGGTGCTTCTGCTTCCCGTCGTTTCCGTGATTAATTAGTATTTAAAGTCTCTATAAAGTCTCTATGTGGGCGACTTCAAGGGTCGGTGAAAATTCACCGGCCCTTTTTTTTGGTCCTGCCGGAAACGGTAACGCAAAGTTCGTCGGTGTCTCAGATTTAGACACCCCAAACCGGCCTCAAAACGAAATCGTGAGGTCTTGAGGTGGCACCTTATCTGCAATTGCTAGGACCCATGACAAAGCTAAACAAGAAAACACTCATTTTAGCCGGCCTTATAATCTGTAACTTTTCAGCTGCTATGGCATCTGTATCATCGTTCAAAAACACGACGATCAGTGACGAAGCCTATGAAATGGAATCAGAAAATCTTTCGGAGCAGGATGCAGCTGCCATTGACGTCTCCCGATCCCTAAAAAAGATCGGCGCCGATAAGGTTTGCTCCTCCCTGGTTGTCGACAAGGAACAGGAAGGCCGATACTACAAGGCCGTCGAAAAAGCTTTTGGCAAATACCAATTTCCACTTCTTTTGGAAGGGACTCGGGATTTAAAGGCCGCTTGCCCTAAATACCCGACTCTTTCGCAAAAAGAGAAAGAGGAAGTCTGGACTGTTATTATGGGCGCCACTTCGTTTTATGAAAGCTCCTGCCGCCTTTTGGGTGCTCGCCAAGGTGGGCCTAATGGACAGCTGGGTGGACCTTTTCAGCTTCACGTTGGCAAGGAAAGAAACTACGGAAAGCTTTGCCGCAATGGAGATGCATTAACCAAAGACGAAAACCGTTTTATCCCATGTGTACTATCCATGCTTGAAGGATATTTTGGAAAACAGCAGAAAAAGGGACAAGAAATCAAACTCTTCCCTCCTCGCCAGGCCAGCGCAACATACTGGGAGGTTTTGCAGTCGAATGCGGCTAAACATCATCGCGTGACGGTCACTGACGCTCAAGGCGGCAAAAAAGTGGTTCGCGGTAACGGCTCTGACTTCGTAAAAATGGCGATCAAGGACTACAAGTACTGCCACTAACAAGAATTTTTAATAAAAAAAGGCTGTCATTAAGACAGCCTTTTTTTTATGCCGCACGCGGAAAAGACAAGAGTGCGGCCTTCAGATCATCCGCCACTTCCAACCCCCGCACAATTCCCATTCTCAACAGCTTTTCACGTAGCGGACTCTTCATTGAGCAAAGCCTCAAGTCCGCCGGTTTTGCGCGAATGTCCCTTTGCAATTGGGCAAAACTTGCTAAGGCCTCCGTCGAAATTCGGTCAATGTTTTGAAAATAGAACACGACCTGGCGCACTTCCTCTTTGGAAAGAATTTCCTGACGACAGGCTTCCAGTGCTGGCACCACCCCGGGAGTCATTTCCTCTCCGGTAAAGGACACCACGAGCATCCTGTTCTTATGACTTATACTGTAATTAAACGACTTCTGATCTTCCAACGTACTGCTCCTCGAAATCGGTTAGGTTTATTTTGTTTTGTACCCTCAGTTTAGCAGCTCAAAAACGGTTGAAAAGAATTCCCCTCACCCGATCTCAAAGCCACACGAAAAAGTGAATTGTTTTACGATGTTTAGGAGAGTTTAGTTCTTATTTTCAGAGATAATTTGACTTCTAGTTAGGTACCAAATAATTTTTGAGCCCTCTAAGGGGACTCAGATGAATCATTCCAAAATGAGAAATTTGGCAGCTATCGTAATCGCGACGGTTATCACCGCAACTTCTTACGCGGCGAAACCATCGCAACCAACTTCTATCACCATCAACCCACGCACTTTGAAAACACGTTTGCTTGAAAACAACGTGGATCTTGCAGTGCAAATGAACAATGTCTTCAAAGCAAAAGACTCTGTGGATCGCGCCCGCCGCAATCTGCTTCCGGGTATCAACCTGGGCGCAGCCATTGACAGCAGTGCGAGCTTTTCACTGGCTTCAGTAACTATGCTTTTGCCATTCCTGCTTCCAAGCAAATGGCTGGATCTGCGCGAAAGCCAGCATGTTCTGAATGCACAGGGTGAGTCTTACTACATCTCCCAATTGAATACTTATTCCTCCGCTTACTCTTTGTATTCAACGATCCAGGGTGACATTGAACTTCGTTCGATTCTTCAGTTCCAATACGAGAACTACAAAAAGATCGAAGACATGATCCAAATGGCTGTGGATGCCGGCATGAGAGAAAAATCTGAACTTTTGCAAGTTCAGGCGCAAACTCAAATGTCCAAAATCCAAGTATCACAAATGGACGTTTTGATCCTTCAGGAAAAAGCGGCGATCCGCGAAATGCTGGCTTTGCCACTTTCCACGGATATCAAAATTGAATCTTTCCACATCGGCTCCTCCTCTGCTGAAAAAGAACCTTTGCAAAAAACTGTGGACCTGTCCTTGTCCCGCTCACCGGAACTTCGTCAGCTTTCCTCTATGCTAAAAGCAACTGAAGCCGGCAAATGGAGTGCCTTCTGGTCGTTCCTGACGGGCGCAACTTACGGCGCATCCCGCGGCCCTACGGGTGCTTTTGCGGATGCTGAAGGCAGTGGTTCTGCAACTTTCAATTTCGGTAACTTCCTGATCCTAAAAATCGGTAACCGCGAATTGGATGCAATCCGTCTGCAAAAGAAACAGATCGACTTTGACCAGGCTAAAATGGTTGAGACGACTGTGGGTTCATTGCGTGAAAGCCAAATGCAATTGTCGTTGGCAAGACAGGCTGAAGAAAACCTGGAAGCTTTGTACGATGCGGAACTTCAAAAATTCCAAATGGGCGCGACAGATTTGTTGCACGTTTTAAGTGCAGGGAACAACCTGACTGCTGCTTATACGAATCGTGTAAAAGCTCAGACAAACCTGGACACATTGCGCGTCGGCTTGCACCGCATGATGATTACCGACCACTTCGGCTTGATCCAAAAGTGCCAAATCTATAAAAAAGGCACTGGCGGTCTTACAGGTAAATTGGGACGCATTTTCAATCCTAAAAAGGACAGCATGTCCTTGGACCAAGCTTGTGGTCCGCAAGTCAGCGAAAATTAGTAGCTAGTTCGGAGATCTTAGCATAGGATCTCCGACATATATGGGAACTCCAGTACAAGACGTTGTAATTATCACGACCGGTGGCACGATTGAGAAAACCTATAATGAGTTCGATGGCTCATTAGAGAATCGTGGCACCAGCATCAAGAACCGCATTCTTTCCAAATTGCGTTTACCCTATACAAATATTTCGGTTTACCCTTTGCTTAGCAAAGACTCATTGTACATGAACGACGAAGACCGCTCTTTGATCTGCGCGACCGTTAAGGACCAGATGCAACGGGGCTGCCCGATTGTCGTTCTTCATGGAACCGATACCATGCATATTTCCGCAGAATACTGTTTCAAGGAAATTGGAAATCCCAATGTACCCGTGGTCTTCACCGGCGCGATGATCCCCATGGGCTTTGATGACAGCGATGCCACTCAGAACGTCACAGAGGCCATGTTGGCTGCCAAACTTTTGAAACCGGGATTCTATATCGCCTTCCACAATCAGATTTTTACTGTTCCAAATGTTCGCAAGAATCGCGAAAAAGGCACCTTCGAACAGACTTAAAGTTCGTGTAAGTTACCACAGGACCACCTCAAATCCAGCCCTATCCCGTACCATCCTACTATAAACATGGAGGGGATCATGGGGCTAAAAAGTAAGTTGGCCGTTTGCTTTATTCTTCTATGCGGTGTTGTTACAAATGCCGCAAAAGATACCAAAACCGACACAGCAGCAGCAGCTCCGAGCCGTAATTGGCCCATAGAAGTTTCCCTGGATTCAAAACAAAAAGTAACTTTGTTTCAGCCACAGGTTGAAGGCATTGATAACAATCTCATCACCGCCCGCACGGCTTTCAAAATTCAAAAGGGCGGTAAGGATTCTTATGGCTCCTTTTTGATGAAGGCAGACAGTCTGATCGACAAAGATCAATCCACCGTGACCTTAAGAACCATTAAGGTCGCTGATATGCAGCTTCCCGGAGATTCATCCCAACGTCAGGAACTGACCCGAGAATTTGAGAAGGCACTAAATAAAAAAGAACACGTCCTGCCATATCGCAATGTTGTTGCAAGCCTCGAACTGTCATCCGTGGATAAAAAACGCAAATCCCCGCAACTAAAAAACGATCCTCCACAAATTATTTTTGCGACATCCCCTAGTCTGTTGATCATGATCTCTGGAAAACCCGTTATGGGACCTTCTGGTAAGTACAAAACACCGGAACGCGTTGTTAACACCAGCGCCTTGATCGTCGCAGATGGAGATAAAAACTTTTACCTGTGGGCTTTAAACAAATGGTTCTCGGCCCCTTCTGCGACCGGACCCTTTGCACCTGCCAAGTCTGCACCGACTTCGAAAATTACGATGGTCAAAGACGAGCTGGTAAAAAGTAAAACTGTCGACCCCTTGGAAGGACGTACGACCCAGGGTAACTCCATCTATCCTCCCGGCGTAACTCCAAAAATATTTATTGCCACTCAACCCACAGAACTTTTGCAAAGCGAAGGGGATCCTAAATTTGCGGCAGTTGAAAAAACCGGTTTGCTCTATATGTCCAACTCACCGAACTCAATCTTTCTGGAAACTTCATCACAGATTTACTTTTCTTTGATTTCCGGTCGCTGGTTCAACTCGAAATCCCTGCAAGGACCTTGGAAGTATGTGCCTGGCGACAGTTTACCCAAAGACTTCGCAAAAATTCCAACGAATAGCCCCGTGGCAGAGGTCTTGGTCTCGGTACCAGGCACTCCTCAGGCTAAAGAATCACTAATTACCAGCAGTATTCCGCAAACTGCGCAAGTGGCACGCTCGTTAAAACCAAAGGAACTTAAATGTGATGGTGCGGTAAAGTGGCAAAAGATTTCATCAAGCTCCCTTCAATATGCAGAAAATTGCAACACACCTTTGATCATGGTGAATCCACAGCTCTACTACATTGTTCAAGACGGTGTTTGGTTTAATGCTTCCAAAGAGTCCGGTCCTTGGGAGGTTTCCATTGCGGTGCCTGATCAGATTTATCAAATCCCCACCTCCTCTCCGCTTTACTATGTGACGTATGTGAAGATCTACAGCACCAGTGCTGACTACGTAGTTGTGGGTTTCACGCCAGGATATCATGGCACCTTTGTATCTGCTGACGGGACCGTCGTGTATGGCACCGGCTATTCCTATGCACCTTATACAACAGCAACCGCATGGTACCCGCCACCAGAAACCTACGGCTTTGGTGTCGGCTATGGCTATGGGTACGATACCGGATTTTTCATGGGATTCTCGATGGGTGCGGTCATGTATCCCTGGGGTTGGGGATCCTGCTGCTGGGGCGGAACCTATGTGAATATCGACGTCACCAACATCTACCATAATTGGGGCAAAACTTCCGTCATTACCGGTTCCGGTGGTCACGGAATGATAACTCACACAATTGGAGACACAAAGTTAGCACGTGGAATTGGTAGCGACAATCTTTACGCAAGTCACGATGGCGGAGTTTATCGTCGCAATGGCAAAGGAGATTGGTCACAATACGAAGGACCCAACACCTGGTCCCCCGTTCAAAAACCCGATAACATCCAAAACCTGGAGCGCAATCATGACGCTCGCACATCCCGTCCAGATACACCCCAAGTCAATCACAGCGCCGGTCCCCGCTCCCCGGCTTCCAGTACGAACCTCCGCGGCGGAATGCATGCCGGTGGAGGTGGCTTTCGCGGTGGTGGCGGTGGATTCAGACGTTAATTTCAAAACCAAAAAGGAGATATGAATGAAAAAATACTTTATGGCACTTTTCGCAATGTTACTTTTCCACTCACAGGCTCAGGCCGCTTTGGATTACGGTTTGGAGTTGGGCGTCCGCCAGCAAAATGGTGACGCTTACGGGCCTGTCTCTACTGAATCCCGCACGGGATTTCAAGGCGGGGCCTTTGTTCATCTGCCTTTGGAAGGCAATGTGGCGCATTTTAGAACTGGCCTGCTGTACACACAACGTCCCCTACAAACCAGAAGTGACTCAACAGGAACCGAGATCGATTGGAACTTGGATTACCTGGACATTCCGATCGCGGTCCTTTTCAAACCCCATGAAAAATTCGGTGTCTATTTTGGCTTTATCGCCTCTATCAATATCTCAAGTTCATGCTCTGGCAGCCCGGACTGCCGAGTGGATAGCATCGATACACCGGCCTTCCCGATGGTTTTCGGCGCCACCTTCAAATTCAACCCGACGTTTGGACTTCACTTCTATCTTGATGCCAACAACTCCAATGTCGCCCGTGGATTGGCGGACTACAAGTCCGTTGGCTTAAATGCGATGATCTCATTGGATTGATTTCAAAGAACCGTGCTGAACATCGCCGTCCTGCTTATTACGATGATACTACCGGCACTGTCCCAAGGCTCATTGTTAATGACTCCCGTGGGCAGTGCCGAAGCTTTTCTTGGAAACGCAGGAACCGCACTTGCCTGTTCAGCAGGAAGCACCGTCTACAATCCTGCGGGAATTGGATTTTGCCAAGGCAAGGTCAACGTCTCGGTCTCTGGTTCCTCAATTGCCTACCAGGATTTGGATAGCGCCGCTTTTCAACGGGAAACCGGTACTCTGAAATCCGGCACACTTTTAGCTTCGGCCATTCTTCCCTATAATGAAAACATTCACACAGGACTCTTTTACATCTATCCCACCAACACCGACAACTACATCCGCATCAGCAACAACGACGGATCAACACTGACCGGAGAACTTGAAAGACAGATGGCCATGGGTGGTCTGGCCTTTGGCGGACTCGTGAATTCAAAATGGGCCTGGGGTATCAGTGTCGCCATGAGCTGGAGCGAGTTCGCCAAAGACATTGTCACCAATACAGAATCCGCTGGAAATTGGACAGCACTCACCGAAAAAACAGTTGAAACTGAAAACTACATCCTGCTGAAACCCGGAATCCTGTGGCAAGCCACTGACGGCTACAATATTGGCGCCACTCTTCAATGGCGCGGTGTCAGCATTTGGGCCGAAGGTGAAATGTACCAGAATCAAATGTCTACCGGGCAAAACACCAAGAATGAAACTTTCCGTCGCTATACGCCTCACACCGACAGCATTTTTGGATTCACGCTGGGTCAGGCCTTGCAGTTTAAAAATCAGGAAATTTTATTGGATCTTAGTTATGCGTCCGAGTACGTCGCTAGCAGCGAACTGTTCAATGCATCGGTGGGATGGAAAGCCCCTTTTGTCCAGGACACGAATTGGCTCTGTGGAGCGAGCTTTACCAATACCACTGACCAGGAAAACATTTTGCTGAGTGCGGGAATTCAAATTCAACGGCGAACTTACGAGGGAAATATTGGTCTATTTTACCAGTACCTGAAAAATAAAGATGTCGGAGCTGTTAACTCCGACACGTTGGGATTTCTTTATTCCTCAGCGATTAACTACTGAGAAGATTTATTAAGGTAGATCCCGTCATCCTTCACGGTGATGATGCGCTTTTTATACAGATCACCCAAAGCCATTTTGTACTTTTTCTTACTGACGCCGAACATGTCATAGATAAGATCGGCGGAGGTTTTATCATTGATAGCCAGATATCCGCCTTCTTCACGCAGACGCGCCAGAATCATTGGACCGATATCTTCAGAGCTTTGGTGCCCCAGTTTTTGAAGAGCCAAATCAATTTTCCCGTCTTCACGAACTTTTTTGATATAGCCTTTCAATTTTTGACCATGCACCAAACGATCAAATATCTCGTTCGTGTAGATCATACCCCAATGTTTGCCATTGATGATGGCCTTAAAACCCAAGTCTGTCTGTGCTGCCACGAACAGGTCCACTTGCTGACCTTCCTTGTAGTCTCCAGCTTCCTTGGAAATATAGCGATCCAATCGCATTGAGGAAGAAATGCGATCTGTTTTATCCAGATAAAGATAAACGACAACAGCCTGACCTACGCGCAGATCGCGGGTTTGTTCAGAGTACGGAAGGAACAAGTCCTTGCCCAAACCCCAATCCAAAAATGCACCCACATTTTCAACGGATTTAACCATCAGATGAGCAAACTCACCCACCATGGCTTTAGGTGTTTCAGTCGTTGCCACCAAACGGTCCTCGGAGTCAAAGTGCACAAACACTTCAACTTCATCGCCCACTTGCCATTCGTCTTTTACATAACGGCGAGGCAACAGGATTTCACCATCATCGCCGCCATCCAGAAACATTCCGAATTCGGCTTTTTTTACAGTTTTTAATTTATTCAATCGGCCAATATCAACCATGGCACTTTCCTATACTTCAATATTTTTAATCAACCACGACTCAAGTTCATTGAGCTGAGGCTCCAGGTCCGGGAATTTCTTTACTAAAACCGCAAATACGGTTTTCACACTGTCCCCGTTATAGTGTTTGCCTGTCAGTTCCTGCTGCATGCTTTCAATCAACGCCGGATACAGGCAATCCGTGTAAATCTTTAGTTCCTTGATCTCGGCGTCGTTAACGACAAAATGAAAATCAAAGAATCCCAGGCTCAGGTATTCATCCATCTTGTGAGTGAATTCCAATGTCGAACCATACAGCCAGTCCCAGGAAGAAAGTCTGTTATATTGCTCCTTCAATTCCGGAATTTCAGGCAAAGACTCCATAGTGAGCATGATGATTTCAGCTTTGGCATTATAGAACTTCTCAAAGGATCGGATCATCGCTTCAGAGACATTGTCGTGGTTAATGTCCTTGGCAATTTCATTCAAATTGGTCACTCGCGCCCGAACAGATTCCTTACCCTTGGACTGCAACTTCTTTGGATTCGGCGTCAGGTAATTTCCCAATCGGGTCAGATCAGCACGCAACAACAAAGTCCCATGATGGAAAGCACGGTCCTTTTTTTCACGGTAAGCACTGCCGCTAAATTTACGTGGACCATCGTGGAACGGCACCATTAAATCGTTTCTACCGGAAGCTTCGCCCGTGATTCCAAACTCCTTCAGGGCATCAAAAATGATCTGCACATTGTTTTCGCGGCGATAGCCCTCTTTGGGCGACAGGAACGTGAAGTTGGTATTGCCCAGGTCATGGAATACAGCCCCCCCTCCCGTCGTTCGACGAGCCAAATGCACATTATCATTCTTCATCTGCGCCAGATTGCATTCTGACCACGGATTTTGGTTGCGACCTATTACGACGGTCTCTTCGTTTCTCCACAAAAACAGAATCTGACTGGATGGATCCAAGTTATGGAAAATCCATTCTTCGGTCGCCAGATTCAAATGCGGGTGAAAGCTGTCAGAAAGAAATACCTTCAAGGTCGTCGTCATAGTGCCCGCAATCTAGCAGAAATCTAAAAAATTTACCAGACTATCGAACACCTGCAGTGAACAGGAGGGATTACGAAAAAATCGTTAACAAAGGCACTAGGATAAACATTCAAATACGAGACTTTTTTACGCATATCGGCTATAAGGTTCCGAACGCAAAAAACTTCGCGGAGAACACGTGAAAACTGTCTTGATGACTCTGATAGCCAGCAGTTTCATTTTTAGCGCCACTAACGCTTGGGCCCTGCTATCCACGGAAACTCTGCCTGCGGGAATCAGCAGCCCCTCGTTCCGTTATGGGAATCTGGATGGCATCAGTGAAAGATATACAGAGGACGGCACCCTGGTCAAATTGGGGGACTATAAATCCGTTAACTTCGACGCTCAGACCCTTCAAAAATTCAACGCCGACGCCCAAAAACTGATTAATGCCTTAAATAAATTTGGTGGCGCCAAGCTCGGTGACAAACTGAATCTGGGAGTTCTGCGTGTTGAAACCACGCCCCATGTGAACTATTTCTCTCCCGTCTTTGCCCATGGCTTGACCGAAAAGTGGACTCTCGGCATGGGGGTCCCCTTTGTCACCTACACCAACAAGCTATCCCTGTCCCAGCAGTTTTCGAACATTGATTACTACCGCCAACAATTTTCCGGAATCAATGCCGAGCTGGATCAAGCCCTGGCAACGGACCTAGGTAAAGCCACCAATGAAACGCTGGCAAAAAAAGGCTATAAAAAGCTGGCGGATCAAAATGATTCCTTCGTTGGCGACGTGCAATTGGTCAGCGTCTTCAAGTTTTTTGATAATAAAAAAACAGCCTTAATCTATCAGGCGCAGATCAATTTACCCACGGGTCCCGCCTATGATTGTGACAATCTGGCAGCACTGAATAATTTCGGCCGCACGAATGTAAACAGCACTGTTGCTTATTCCTACAAGTTCTCAAAATTCACTGCAGTCCCATTTTTAAGCTATATCCTGAACGTTCCCGATCAAATCACGGAGCGCGTTCCCTCAAATCCCGATGACACCCTGCCAGATGCGGCTAACAAGGAAACCATTTCCCGTCAAATCGGGAACTCGCAAATTGCCGGCGGCAATTTGTTCTATGATATGAATGACCGCTTTAGCTTTGGAACGGGCTATGAATATGCAAACAAGGAAGCGGACTCCTTTCAAGGCACCCGCGGATTGCGCTATGATCTGCTTTCGAAAAATACTCAGTCCAACTATCACAAAGTAAAAGCGCAGATTATTTACTCTACTGTTTCATCGTACTTTAAGAAACAATCTTTACTTCCAATGATTGCATCGTTGGAAATTTCTGACTACGCTAACGGTGTCAACGTTGAACGTCAACTGGCTCAGGAATTCAACCTGATGCTTTTCTTTTAAGGGGGTCGCATGAAAAAAACGCTGCGTATTTTTTTGTCGACGACTCTCCTGCTCGCGGGCTGCGCCCCTAAAGTACAAACTCCCAATTTAGGCGGTGGTGTCCAGACATTTGGACCGCGCTATACTGACGTCAATTTGCGTGAACGCCTGCGTGAATCCGATATTTCAAAACTGGATGTCAGTTGGACCGGAGAGGTTTCGACTTCGAATTTCTTCCGTCAGGCTCAGAATATTCACAATCTGGGCGTACTGACACAGAACTCGAAACTTCGCGACAAGGGCATTTCCTTGATCAAAAAGTTCTATGCTCAACCTAAAACAGCATCGTATCAGGCTTTGGCATTGGCGCCCTATGCGACCTTGGCAACGGCGCAAACCAGAGCGGAAGTGACTGAAACCCTGGACGAGGTCCTGGTGGATCTGGTCAAAGCCAAATCTGTTCTTCGCACCCATCTTTTGAAAATGGGTCAGGAGTATGGCTGGGCCACGCGCCCCGTTCGCGTCGATGTCCTGATCAAGCAAGTTGAATACTTCACTGAACACTTCCTGGGGCAACTGCACCTTTTGGGACTGACTCCCCCGGTTGAGGATGGTCTGCGCACTGAAATCACTTTGCAGACCAAGCCCTATTTCGCGAAAATGTCTGAATTCACACAGAAGTTCTACGGCTCTAAAAACTTCTTTTTCAATCTAAAGCTGATTCAGCAATTGACCGTGGATTTTGAAGTGACCTTGGAGCCCGAGACAAGCCGCCAACTGGATCAGGGTTTGCTGGTGGGCCGCGGAGTGGAACAAATCCGTGACTCCCAAGGTGCACTGACGGTCTTGATTGATGTTTGGAAAATGCTGACGCCTGATGAGCGCAAGGAGTACTTTGCTCCGGCGAACGAGGATCTTTACAGCTTCTTACGCAAACAGGACGACAAGGAATTGAAGTGCCTGCGCACCCCAGGGTGCAGTGGTGGAATTATTGATGGTATTGCCAAAAAGGTCTTCATCCTGCCAAAGATTGAAAAGTTTGGCGTTCTGAAAATCCGCAATTTGCTGAACGATGCCGCTCGTGACTATCTGATCACGTTTGTTGAACAATTCGCTTTGACGTTCATTCGCGACATTCCCGCAGTCTTTGCTGACAATATCGATACAGGCATCGATAAAAAATCCGTGCAGCTGCAGGACGTGCAAAACAACTATGAACCTTATGTTCGTAAAATCCTGAATCAATGGTCCGCGAAAAAATTGGCCAAATCAAATGGCATGGTTGCCGGCTTTGAAACCCCGACGGTGCAACTGAACCTGACAAAGTCATCTCCGCTGACCATTGCGAGTCTTGGCACTCCAGCAATCTTACAGGCCAATACAGCGGGCTCCTCGATCATGGCACGTTCGTTATTGATGGAGAATGCCGGCGATGCGGATATTGGCTTACAGACCGCTCTTTCACAGATCAACAAGCTGATCACTATCGGCGGATACCGCGACATCAATGATCGCCTGGTTCCGGCGTTGCTTTCCCCTGTTGAAAAAACAAAACAGCCTTTGGATTTGATGAGATTGTCTGAAACGACTTTCTCATATCGTATTCCAGACAAAGTGACCTTGCAGGATCCGTTTCATGTGAATCCTGGAATGGATTATGCCAAGGACTTCTCGGCGGCTTATTTTGCCGAACAGATTGAAGGCCTTAGTCACATGCTTAAAATCACTGCCGACTGGAAAACCAGCAGCTTTGATAAATACCTCACACCGATCACTGCCAACGAACTTGTGCCGCACTTGAACTCTCCGGAGCTGAAGCGCACTTTGTTCCCGAAGGATATGTTCTTTGCCCTGAACGTGGGTGACATCGCAGTGCTCTTAAAAGACATCACTAAAAAAGCCACTCCGGTTTTCCTGGTGACCTTGGATAATAATATCATTTGGGCAGATCAATATGCGACCAGCAGTGAAACGGCCATCATGGGTGGTATCGTTGACATGAAGGACGGTGTGAAATCAAACATCGTGCGCTCCGTGGACGTTTCAAAATTCCTTTTGGCTTTGGCTGAATTCCTAAAAGCCACAGAAGGCGTTGAAAAAACCAAATCCACAATCCTGACTGACAAGGACGCTTCGGGCAGATCCAGCCTGGATGAACTTATTGAGGGGCGCAAGGATATCAGGCTTTTGATTCTGTCCTTGGCAAACTTCATTTCCAACCAATTGGTGAATCAGGATTCGTTGGTTCAATCCCAATATATCCTGAAAGAGTTTAAGCGCTCGAATGTGGTGCCTTACCGCGCCTATGAACAGGCCTACGCCATTCGTGCCCTGCTGGCAGCCTGGAAGTTGACGAAGATTGATGCCTACCTTTGGAGTGCCCAGGAAATTTACTTTGCGATGAATAAACAACTTTTCAGCACCGAAGAGCAGTTTTACGTCAATGGCGACGGCAGCAAACTTGATTTCCCTCAAAAAGTGGCGACCCTGGTTGCATTGACCGAGCTGGCTCCGCACCTGCCCAATGAAAGTGTCGTGCAATTGTCAAAGATTACGAGCCCTTGGCTTCAAGCCTTAGGGAACCTTCAAAACTAGAATTTCCCGGACTGTTCTGCTATATTGAGGACCTTCCGGGAGTCTTAAATTGGATACTAAAGCTACATTTTCAGCCTTGAACCTAAAACCAGAGCTATTGGCAGTTGTCCAGGAACTTGGGTTTTCCTCCATGACTCCCATCCAGGAACAAAGTATTCCCGTCCTTTTGAGCGGCAAGGATTTGATTGGTCAGTCAAAAACAGGAAGTGGCAAAACGGCTGCTTTTATTTTGCCGATTTTAAATCAGCTGGAGCTTCAGCAAAAAACCGTGCAAGCAGTGATCATCTGTCCCACCCGTGAACTTGCGACGCAAGTTTTGACGGAAGTGCGCAGACTGGGCAGAAAACTTGAGGGTCTGCAAACCATGTCCCTGACCGGTGGCGCGCAGACAGGCCGCGAACAGCAGCAGGAACTTGAAAAAGGTGTGCAGATCGTGGTCGGCACCCCAGGACGTATTCTGGATCTGGCTGGCAAGGGTCGTCTGTTTCTGGATGATGTGCGAACTGTGGTTTTGGATGAAGCTGATAAAATGTTTGATATGGGCTTCATCGTCGAAATCAAAAATCTGATGCAGGAACTTCCCGCACAAAGACAAACGGTTCTGTTTTCCGCAACTTTTTCCGAAGCCGTTCTGGATCTAAGCCGCCGCTATCAAAAAAATCCGGCCCGAGTCACAATTCAGGAAGCTCCCGAGTCTTTGCTGATTGAAGAAGTCACCTACGAGTCTGAAGAGGCTAATAAAGCTGATAATTTGATGCGCGTTCTGCAACAGCATCAGGCCGAATCCTGTATCGTATTCTGCAACACCAAAAACTCCGTGAACGATCTGATGAATCGCCTTGCTGATTTAAAAGCCAGCGCCACCTGTCTGCATGGGGACCTGGAACAACGCGATCGTGAACGTGTGATGGCGATGTTTAAAAATGGCAGTTACAAAATCATGGTGGCCACCGATGTGGCCGCCCGCGGACTTGATATCGAAAATCTGGAACTGGTGATCAATTACGACTTCCCTCTGCAACCGGAAACCTACGTTCACCGCATCGGTCGTACGGGTCGCGCGGGAAAATCCGGCGTCGCGGTGACTTTGATTTCAGCCCGCGACACTTTGAAGTTGATTGAAATTGAGCAAATCACAGGACGAAAATTCCAAAAGCCCACGCTGGGATTTAAAAATCAGTTTGGCCTGAATTGGGAATGGAAGCAGTCCCCTATGCAAACCGTGATGATCTCCGGCGGTCGCAAAAACAAGATTCGCCCTGGAGACATTCTGGGTGCACTGACAGGTGCTGCCGGCGGCTTGAAAGCCACGGATATCGGAAAGATTGAAATGCATGATACGTATTCGTATGTCGCAATCAGGTCCGATAGTGTGAATCACGCCCTGAACAGCCTGCGCAATGGTAAAATCAAAGCGCAAAAGTTCCAGGTCAAAATCCTGAAATAAAAGATTATTTAAGTCCCAACAGGATATCGAAGTCCTCTTTGGAAAGCGCTCCGCTGGCATTGCCACCCAGGTCTGCTGCTGATTCTGCATTTCCAAACAGGTTTTGAAACTTCACGCCCTTGCGGTTTTTCAGAACCTCGATTTTTTCCTCTAACGATTCATGCATGATATAGCGGAACACCTGAACCGCTTTACTTTGCCCCAAACGGTGCGCACGATCCGTCGCCTGATTTTCCACGGATGGATTCCACCAAGGCTCCAGATGGAAGACATAGCTGGCTTTGGTCAAATTCAAACCCACACCACCTGTTTTCAAAGTCATAACCAGGACGGCTCCGCCTGGAGTGGCATTGAACTCGGCCAAAATCTTTTGTCTTTGGGCTGTGGGAATTCCCCCATGTAATACAAAAACCGGGATCCCCGCTTTATCCAGCAACTTGGCAGTATGCTCCAATGTTTGCAGGAATTGCGTGAATACCAGGGCACTTTCACCGGATTCAACGATCTCGCTAACGGATTCAAGCAATGTTTCAAGTTTTGGCGGAACCTTATCATAGCGAACATTTGGCAAACCGGCAGGATCAGAACAAGCCTGACGAAGACGCAGAAGTGCCGTCAACATTTGCAGCTGCACACTGGCTTCCCCGTTGGTGGTCATCGCTTCCTGCACCTTTTGGTTGTAGGACAAAGCAATATCCCGATAGATTTCCATCTGCTTGTCTTCAAATGCGATACTCATCTTGGTTTCCTGTTTTTCAGGAAGCTGATCCAGAATTTCTTTTTTGGTTCGGCGCAAAAGCAACGGTTTGATCTTCAGTTTCAGATCATCCATCTCCTCGCGAGTCACCATTTCCGTATTCACAAACTGACGACGGAAATCCTCGATCTTGCCCAGACTGCCCGGAACCAGAATATCCACCAGAGAGTAAAACTCACCATAGTGGTTTTCCATTGGCGTACCCGTCAAACAAACCTTGAACTGGGCATTCAAAGAACGCGCGGCACTGGTTCTTTTGGTCGTGATGTTCTTAAGATTCTGAGCTTCATCGAAAATCAAAGTTCGCCACTTCACCTGGGCCAGGAAGTCCTCGTGCTCCATCAAAAGGCCATAGGTCGTGATCAGGACACACTCTTCACCTGTGAATAATTTTTTACCCAAGCGATCACGGTCCTTATTGGAGAATACTTCCAAAGGCAGTTCTGGCGTGAACTTTTGCACTTCACTTTGCCAGTTGAAAATCAAACTTGACGGAACCACGATCAAAACCTGTCCCAGCTCCCCTTGGACCCTTAAGTCCTCAAGGAACGTCAACGTCTGCAGGGTTTTACCCAGACCCATATCGTCCGCCAGCAAAGCACCCAATCGCAGATTATAAAGATCCTGCAACCACTGAACGCCGTATTCCTGATAAGGTTTAAGCTCTGCATTCATGGATTTAGGTAAAACGAACTTACGCGGCTCCTTGCCAAGCCCGTCATAGAAATCGCAGATCTTTTTCCATTCATGGTCACCACGAATGCCGACACCCGAAGAGCGCAAAGCCAGCAACTCCAGGATCTGATGGCGAGGTAGTTTGTAAACACGCTCCCCGATTCCACCTTTGGTTTTGCTGTCGGACTTGCCACCTTGAAGCTTCTTCCAGAAGTTCTCCAAACGGCGCAGACTTGGCATTTGTTTTTTCGGAACCAGATACAACTTGCCATCGTACTCAATCACACCACCGCCACCAAAGCCGGACATGGCCTGAGCGTCAATCTCCTGACCCTTTAAGAAGAATTTTGGATTCAGTTCAAACCAATTGAAATACTTTTCAGAAGCATCACTGGTCAGCAGGAAATCAACCTGGAAGTCGTCCTCTGAAAGCTCCTGAAGCATTTGGCCTTTGTAGTAGATTTTAAAACCGAAAGGCAACAATGCCTGCAAAGACTCAATCGTGTCATGAGTGTGGGAGGACTCTTTGCGCACATTCGGAAACTGGAACAAACCTGTTCTGAGGGTGGGATCCTTTGCCGGATCGCCATTCCAGATTTTGGAAAGAAACGATGTGCGGGCCTTTTTAAAGGCATCCCCACTGGTCGTCGCGACCAGGCGTTTTAACATCTCGTAGATTAAACGGAATTCGCGTTCGACCGCTCCTTCCAGAATAACCTCGCCGGATTCAGAATAAAAAGACTCTTTGGCTCTTAAAGCCTGCAAGGTCTTGGTCACGTAGTCGTCAAAGTAAACCAGCACATTACGGGAACACAGTTCGTTCAGGGACATCTCACGCGCCAGCACAACGCCTGTGCCGCTTACCAAAAGCGCCTGGACATTTTCCTGCACCATTTTGAAGATTTCATCTTCCTCAACGATACGACCATCGGTCAACTCGCCCGCAAAATGCCAGTTCAATGTCTCAAGGGTCAGGTACTGCAAAACACCCAAGTGGCGCAGTAGCTTCAAATCCCAGTCTCGCTTCCCGCGGGAACGAGTGGCAATATCCTTGGCATCCGCTCCTAAAAAGTAGGGCAAACCTTCGGAGAGGACATGCAAATACAACGAAGCACGGGCTGTCCAGCCCGAACGCGCCAGATCTTTTTGCCCCATGACCCGGGCTTCATGTTGTATATGAAAGGCACCGGTTTCTGTCAGATAAATACCCATTACACTTTGAGATGAGGACAATTCTTTAACTTCGCCCGTTATGTGCACAGGAATTCCGCGCGAGCGCAGATGCTTGACCATGCGTTTGGCTTCAAGCTCCCCTTCAATCTCCACCCGTGGGTATTCAGTGGAGGTCAGTGAGAATGCCAGAGCATCCTCGTTCACATCCGTCAGCACACGAACGAACTCACTCCACTCCCGATACCACGGATGAATGGCTACCACGCCCTCTTCCGCCTCAAAGGCGAACGATTCAAAAAATGCAAACGGCTTTTTCCGGTTGGGGCTGATCAAAGTGAATTCAGAAATCAGCTGATCTTTTTCAGTAAAGTCCACGCGCCATTCAAATTCGCGAGTCATGTCAAAATCGATAAAGCGAACTGGCAGTGATTTTTGCGAGTTTTTACCCTGGATATAGACTTCCAACTGACCTTGATTAAGTTTGGTCGCGACGTTAGCCAGAACCACCTGCATGATCTCTTCGACTTCACGCAAAGCCTGACTGATAAACAAATTATCCCGCTGCAGAGTCAAAGGCCACTTATCAAATACTGAATCCGGCTTGCGCGGTTGTGGCAGCAGATCTTTTGGCACATTTTTATACAATGGATGGCGTAGGATATCCCGGCCTGAAATCTGCACACCATTGCTGAAGTTATAACGAATCATGCCGGCAATACGATTTTGTTCGTTCACTTCGTTAAAAAAGTTCTCTGAATACGCTGTCAGCTTGCGACGAAAAACATCCGGCAGATTCCACAGAGTCGGTGCCAGGCTTTCCTGTTCTTTGCTGACATCAAGAAGTCGATGAGGTTCAGAAACTTCATTCAACAGTGATGTCAAAGTTTCGCCACGCAATACCGGTGCTTCTTCGACGTATAAAGTGATAGATTGCAAAAAACCAGTGGTCTCTGCCTGACCTGACAACCCCTGCTGCCTGTGTTGACGTGGACCACGCAATTCTTCAGAAAGCTTTTCAATGCGTGGATCTGCAGGCACACCCTCTTCCAGAGTTAACGCCTGCCACAAAACAACGTATGAAGCCCATTGATGCGAACACGTGATCTTGGTATCACCGCGTGTTCCGCAATTATCGCAACGAAAATCCAAAACGCCGGAGGTTTCATCCTGAAGGACTTTGACTGAACACTTCACGTCCTCTTTGCGGTCATCAATGAAAACTTTCAACTGCATGGTGCCGGAGGCATTGGATTGCATCTCATAGCCATCAAAACCACCGTCCGCGACCAGCTCCAGTCCTTCTGCAAATTCACGCTGCTCCCCCAGCGGCACACGCTCGCTAGGATGACGTAACTGAGAGACATTTTGAAGGCTCATGGGAGCTAGAAACACGCTTTGTCCTTTGTCAATGACACCACATTGTGGGCATCGAACATTATGGGTGATTTTTCACACATTGTCCACCCTTCATTTCCACATCTTTTCACTCTCAGAAACAATAAAACACTCAGGAGGAAAGAAAATGCACAAACGTTTGTTGCGAGGGTCTCTCGCTGTCTTATTTGCGACTTCAGTCAGCCACGGAGCTGAACTTCCGGATGGCAAAGCCACAGAGCATACCAAGCGGGAAAATCAAAAGTACCTGAAGATGCTGGATTTCAATGACAAGGAAGAATTCGAGCTTGCTCAGAAGGGATTTATAGCAACTTTGGATAATCCTTTGATCAAAGGTAAGGACGGCAAAACTGTCTTTAGCCTTGCCGCGTTTGACTTTGTCAAAGGGGATGCCGCGCCCGACACAACCAATCCAAGTCTATGGCGTCAATCTCAGCTGACTCGCATTCATGGCTTATTTAAAGTAACTGACAAAATTTATCAGATTCGTGGATTTGACCTGTCGAATATGACCTTGATCGAGGGGAAAACCGGATGGATTTTGATCGATCCTCTGCTATCCGCTGAAACTGCGGCGGCCGGCTTGAAGCTGGCAAATGATAAATTGGGACAGCGCCCGGTCAAGGCCGTCATCTACACCCATAGCCACGTGGACCATTTCGCGGGCGCTGGCGGTGTAATCACTGAAGCTGATGCGAAATCGAAAAAGGTTCAAGTCATTGCACCAGAAGGATTCATGGAAGAGGCCGTCAGTGAAAACCTCTATGCCGGAAATGCCATGGGACGCAGAGCTGACTACATGTACGGTCGAACTTTGCAAAACTCTCCGATTGGAAACTTGGGAACAGGATTGGGGCCTGGCACTGCCATCGGATCAACAACATTGATTCCACCAAACAAAACGATCACGAAAACCGGCGAGAAATTGACGGTCGACGGCGTGGAAATTGTTTTCCAGATGGCACCAGGAACTGAAGCGCCTTCAGAAATGCTCTTCTACTTCCCGCAGATGAAAGCACTTTGCCTCTCCGAGGATGCAACTTCCACCATGCATAATCTGTATACTCTGCGTGGCGCGAAAGTACGCAGCCCCGCGGTCTGGACAAACGCACTTTCTGAAACTCTGAGCATGTTTGGATCTAAAGCTGACGTCAGCTTTGCTTCCCATCACTGGCCACGCTGGGGTAACGCTAAAGTCGTGGAGCATATCTCAAAACAAAGAGACATGTACAAGTTCATCAACGATCAGACCTTGCGGCTGGCGAATCAAGGTTATGACGCCGAGGAAATTGCGGAGAAAATCAAACTTCCGGATACATTGGCAAAAGAATTTTACAATCGCGGATACTATGGCTCATTAAGCCACAACGTCAAAGCGACTTTCCAATTGTACTTGGGTTTTTACAACGGAAATCCGGCCACTCTTCACAAACATCCGCGCACGGAAGCAGCCAAGCGTTACGTAGCTGCGATAGGTGGCGCTTCGAAAGTTATGAAGGTCGGTCGTGAGGCGTTCGACAAGGGTGACTACCGCTGGACTGCTGAACTCGTGAATCATCTGGTTTATGCAGAGCCTAACAACAAAGAGGCGCGCCAACTTCAGGCGGCGGCTCTTGAGCAATTGGGCTTCCAGGCAGAGAGCGGTCCATGGAGAGACGTTTACCTTTCAGGAGCTGCTGAGCTGCGTGGACGGGTCCCTGGGGAAGCAACACCTTTCGTGGACACCCGCACTCTTCCATTGGCAATGCTGATCGACTATACAGGCATGCGTCTGAATCCTGAAAAGACAGCTGGCAAATCCATGAAAATTGGACTGGCACTTAACAATTCCAAGGAAAAACAAACGTTGGAACTAAACAACTCCGTCCTTCACGTAAGAAAAGCGATCCCGAACGAAAAACTGGATGCCACATACACCATGTCTTCCAGTGACTTTGGAGCTGTGCTTGGCGGAATGGAGTCATCGGCCGATTTACAAAAAAGCGGCAAGCTCAAATCCACTGGCAAAACCGGAGCACTTAACGAGCTCGTATCTATGCTGGACACATTTGATCACTCCTTCAATCTGATTGCTCCGGTGGTTGAAAAAACCGGCAAGAGCGATCACATGGCAAGTGCAGAAGCTTCGAACTAACAGGATCTGAAATACAAAAAAAAAGGACGGGCACCTACCCGTCCTTTTTTAATTCACAAAAACAACTGCACGTTCAAAGAGAACAGACGATCCCCGCCTGGATACAAATAAACATGTCCGTACTGAGTTGGGGCCTCCCGCCAGTATTTATTGTTCATCAGATTCTCCACCAGCAATTCTGACTGTAGCTGCACTCCATCCAATTTTAATTTGTAGCCAACACCTGCATCCCAGCGAATCCACCCCGGAATCAAAACAGAATTATCCGCAGTGACCGAACGCTCCCCTTCAAAGACTCCACGCCCCTTCAGCGACCACATGGAATTCAAGTGGTATTCGACACCAGAGCGCACAGTCTGCTTGGGCACGTTCACCGGAATTTTACTATTCAGATTTGCGGCAAGCACGCTGTCTTCGCGACGGGCCTCAAGCACCATGGCAGCCACATACCATTCACAACTCACGCACTTGCCCTGCAATTCAACTTCCACTCCCGAATGGCGATCGACACCATCAACCTGATAAAGTGGCGCCTGATCTGTCACCAATGGACGATGGATATCGAAGACTGCCACACTCCACTGAATCGTTTGGCCGCCACGCACACCGATCTCGTACTGACGGGAGCGCACATCCGGCAGATACTCGCCAGGATTGGCGTAAGTACTGCGATTCGGCACAACGTACGCTTCCATTCCTTCGGCATAGCTCGCGTATAGCAGTAGATCCTGCGACCACTGATAGGAAAGTGCCGCCCAGGGCAAAAGAAACGACTGATAATAATCCGTGCGACGACTGCCGTCCGTTCGCACGGAGCTTCGGTTCACCCCATTCCAACTGCCACCCAACCAGGCTGTCCATCTTCCAAGCTCCATCGCATCTGATGCCAGAAATTGCAGATTGGCAGAATCCCGATTGGTACTCTCATCATTCAAGGTCGGATTAGCTGGAACCTTTGCCGTTCCGTCGACATGCCCCTCCCCCACATAGTTATAAGCCTGACGTTGATAGCGTTCGCGGGTTTTCCAACCCAAAATCGCCGCATTCCACTTGTGTTTTATATTCTCGAACTGCACTTGCCCGGCAAATCCAGTGCGCACGGATTCGGTATCGCGAACTTCATTTTCGCTGCGATAGTCATAAAAATCAAAAGTCCCATCAGAACAATAACGGTCAAAGTTTCCGTCTTTGGTGCAACCATAGGGATACGCCAGGTAGTCATCATTTTTAAGAGCTTGCATTCCCGCGGATAAATTCCATTGCAGGTTTTCATGCACGGCCATGGAATACTGCACACTTCCAGTTAAAGCCCCAAACACCACGGGCTCACTCCAGGATTGGTTATTAAGATTGATGTTAGGATTCTGAACCTCGGGCAAAGCATCCCCCAGAAGACTCATGCCGGGT
Organism: Bdellovibrio sp. GT3; assembly: GCF_037996765.1. Lineage (NCBI taxonomy): Bacteria > Pseudomonadati > Bdellovibrionota > Bdellovibrionia > Bdellovibrionales > Pseudobdellovibrionaceae > Bdellovibrio > Bdellovibrio sp. GT3. The sequence continues at coordinate 363,359 of NZ_JBBNAD010000006.1, forward strand.
TGACTGGGTTGCGACCGCCTTGACCACTCAAGCTCCGCATCCAGCAAACCGTATTCACCAATTCGCACACTGATCGCGCCGGCCACTAAAGATCGACTGCCTTTTGCATGTTTTAAGTGTGGCGAGATATTTTCCTGAGCGAGATTAATCCGATAATCCGCGCGTGCGCCGGCGGCACCGCCAACATCAGCGGCCAGCAAAAGATTCCCCGAATCCGACAGATCAACAGAAACGTCTTTGATCTTTTTACCGGACTTCTTAACTTCGTAGTCGATAAATCCCCCTGGACTGCTGACACCGGATTGAACACCCGACAGGCCTTTAAGAATCAGGATGCCCGACTTGTTTTCCAAGGGAATGGAGGTCTCGGCACTGATGGGCAAACCGTTACGCCGAAAGTTACTGCGATTATCCAAGGTGTATCCGCGAATGGAGACCATGTCCCAGTAGCCCGTGGCATTGTAGCTGTCACTGAGAGAAGCTTCCAGTGTCGTCAGGTCCGCCAGACGAAGTACGCGGTTCTGCTTTAATTCCTGTTCGGAATAGTTCTGGGAACTGACCGGCACCTTTTGTAAATCCTCTGCAGGAAATCCCAAAAGCGAGGCATTGGCCTTAAAGGTATCGTCAATGACAACTGCTTCCAAAGTCGTTTGCGCCATGGCGGAATTGGCCAGCAGCATGAAGACGATCGCACTGATTAAATGTTTTGATTTTCCGAAGTGTTTTTTCATCGCATTTCCTTTGCTCAGGGAAATGCGCTAACTGTGAATAGATTCAGTTAATTAACGACTTCCCTGCGCGAGCATTATCTCTGTCAGGTTCAAAGGGTATTTCTCAGCCTTCTGCACTACGCAGAAAGCACCCCTAGCTTGTGGTGAGCTTTATGTCGGAAACACAAAGCCCCGTCAATTGTTATGTATTAAATTCTTTTTAGTGCGTCTTCGATATCGGAAATGATGTCTTTGGCATTCTCAAGACCAATACTTAAGCGAATCGCGCGTGGATCAATTTTACTCTCGCCACGTTTATCTTCAGGAATCGCTGAGTGAGTCATAAAACCCGGAACTTCGATCAGCGTCTTGGTCAGCCCCAAAGAAACCGCCAAAGTGATCGAATATGAATTTTGTGCGATATCATCGACAAACTTCTGACAGCGCTTCATATTCCCCTTAACGTTAAAGGAAATCATCGTGCCCGGGCAGAATTTGTTTTCCGGAGAAATCAAATATTTGCGTGCCAATTTATACTGCGGATGAGACTTCAAACCCGGATAGGTGACAGACTCCACCTTTGGATGTTTTTCCAGGAATTGCGCAACCTTCATTGCCGTCGCCTGCTGTTGCTCAAAACGAATCGCCTGGGTTGAGATACCATAAACCATAATGTGCCATGCAGAATAAGGATGAATGATCGCACCAAAATCCTTACGTGCAACACGCAACATGCCTTCAAAAGATTTTGGAGCAATCACGGCTCCACCCATTTCCGTACCAAAGCCAGAAATATTTTTGGTCAAACTTTGGATCACGAAATCCACTCCCCACTCGATAGGGCGCAGGGACCAAGGGGTTGCGAACGTGTTGTCCACCACCGTATAGATACGGTCATCCACTTTGCGTTTTTTATTTGCCGCTTTTACCAGAGCTGTGATTTTTGCCAGATCAGCGATTTCCAAAATCGGATTCGATACCGATTCAAAATAAATCACGCGTGTTTGCGGATTGCTAAGTTCCTTTTCAAGGACTTTCAAATTATTGACGTCAATCAAGGAGTGTTCGATCCCCAATCGCGGCAACCAGTTTGTGATCAGACTGTAAGTGCAACCATAAAGAGTTTTATGAGCCACCACACGCTGGCCACTTTTCATAAGAGTCATAAATGTCGAAGAAATGGCACCCATGCCGCTTCCGAACGTGACTGCACTTTCGCCTTTTTCCAAAACCGCCAATTGATCTTCCAGCATTTTGGTCGTTGGTTCCTCAAGACGATCATAGATCCAGATTGGCTTATCCTTGGTGTCACCCGCAAAGCTGCTAAAACCCTCTGCTCCACGAGTCAGTGAACCCAAGCGGAACGTCGTCGATGCCGTCATTGGTGGAATCAAATGGTGAGAAAACTCCCATGACTTGGAAAGGGCTTCTCCGTGAATGGCTTGTGTTCTTGGTGACAAATGTTTGCGCGCTGACTTTTTGGTCATGATTCCCCCGAGAGAATTCAAATAGAAATTCACTCGAAACTAGAGCACAGGTTCTAGGCTTGGGGTATATATGACTTCAAGCGGTAACGCCTCTGGCCAAGATTTAGCTCGCTTTGTCGGCAAGCAGACGCTGACAGCGATCCAGGATTGTGGCTCGTATGCGCTCACGGTGTTGAACGAATTCGGGCAACTTCGTGTTTTGCACGATCTTAAAGAGCTGCACCACCCGCAACAATTCAATTAGACGCGGTTTTTGCGGTCCCCGCGAAAGAGGATACTTCGGCATTTCCAGGTTTTCCTCCGCCGCTTCCATCACCGCCATTGTCCAGTCGATTTCAGTCTGCGTAAGATAAATCCCAGGGATCAACAACGGGCGTTCGCGATGCTCGGACTCTTCCTGTATCAGCTGCGCGCTCAACATACGCAGTTCACCCACGATGCGTGTCATTTCCGCGTCGTGATTTCTGCCATAAAGTTTAAAGACCGTCTTTTTCCAGGCCTCACAAAAATCATCGAAATCAATATTGGATGACTTTTCAAACAGCGGAGGGTGCGTGATGTAGTTGAGTGTTTTGGTAATGACATCCTCGGCAATAACCAGGCTCGTGTACTTGCCCCCTACGCGCAGCAAATGATGAGTCCAACTTGCCAGTGACGTCAAAGAGCGATTGTCAACCAGGCCATTTCTGAAGTTTAAGTGGAACTCCTCAAAAGTCACAGACGACATCGGAGCATCCAGCACCTTATCCATGGCGCTTTTTTTGCGGTCGTGCTTTGGCAGCTGATAAAACAAATTCAGTTTCTTCTGAAATTTCTCAAAGGTATCACTCCACAGATTTTCACTCTGACAGGATTTATAAAGTTGAAAAGCCTTTGCAGGACTGGGCTCGGCCTCATCCAGCAAGGAATTAATTCTTTCAACCAAAGTGCGTGGAAACGTGTGCCAAAGATCCTGAATCATAGATCTCAGTCTAATGGCAATGAAAGGGAATTTCTGAAATTTATATTTCGTCGAACTTTTTGACGGCCTGACTGCGACTCGCTTAAGTCGCAGCTCTGTGGCGGTAATCGCGGTACTCGGGCTTCCAGAAGTTTTTTTCAATGGAGGCCAGCAATTCCTCGTCAGTGGTAGTGATCGCCACTCCGTCGGATTGCGCGGCCTTCCCCACTTCGAATGCAATCTTGCGGGAAACTTCGGCAATATCCTTCAGCTCCGGCAACAAGGCCCCATTTCCATCGGTCGCCATCGGCGAACAACTCGCCAATGCTTCACTTGCTGCCATCAACATCAGGTCTGTCACACGACGGGCCCCTGAGGCAATAACACCCAAACCCACACCTGGGAAAATATAAGAGTTGTTACATTGAGCGATCGGAAAAATCCTGTCTCCGAAAGACACCGGAGCAAACGGACTTCCAGTTGCAACCAAAGCCGCCCCATCCGTCCAGCGAATAATATCCTCTGGCAGTGCTTCCACGCGGGAAGTTGGATTAGAAAGCGGCATCACGATCGGACGGGCACAGTTGGAGTGCATCAAACGAATGATCTCTTCTGTGAACAGTCCCGGTTGGGCGGAGGCACCGATCAAAACCGTCGGTTTTGCCAGACGAACCGTTTCTAAAAGTGAAATCTCACCTTCCCCTATGTTCCAACTTTGCAAACTTTCCGAGGACTGAACCAACGGAGCTTGGAAATCCAAAAGATTTGGCATTTTGTCAGTCAAAAGACCAAAACGATCCACCATGAAAACCCGGGCACGAGCATCGACCTCACTCAAACCTTCAAGCTTCATTCGGGCAATAATTTGCTCCGCGATTCCACATCCTGCAGACCCGGCGCCCAAAAAGACCACTCTTTGATCGCGAAGGTGTCCACCGGCTGCGTGACTTGCAGCGACCAGACTGCCGACCACAACTGCGGCCGTTCCCTGAATATCATCATTAAAGCAGCACAGCTCATCGCGATATCGCTTCAATAAAGGGGAGGCATTCTTCTGAGCGAAGTCTTCAAATTGCAAAAGAATATCGGGCCAGCGACGTTTTACCGCCTCAATAAAAGCATCCACAAAGGCATAGTACTCTTCACCCGAGATGCGCGGATGTTTCCAACCCATGTACAGTGGGTCATTGATCAGCTGTTGATTGTTTGTTCCGACATCAAGAACCACCGGCAGAGTGTAAGCCGGACTGACTCCACCGCAAGCGGTGTACAAGGAAAGCTTTCCAATAGGAATTCCCATGCCGCCAATGCCCTGATCACCCAAACCCAAAATTCTTTCCCCGTCTGTGACAACAATGACTTTTACTTTCTGTTTGGTGACGTTACGAAGCATTTCGTCAATTCGATCGCGATGGGAATAAGAAATAAACAAGCCCCGATGAGCACGGTAGATCTCGGAAAAATGCTCGCAGGCTTCACCGACAACCGGTGTGTAAATAACCGGCAGCATTTCAGTGATATGGTTTACGACCAGATGATAGAACAATGTTTCATTGGTATCTTGCAGATTGCGCAGAAACACATGGCGATCCAGGCTGTTTTTAATAACTTTAAACTGACTGTAGGCTCTGGCCGCCTGCTCACTGATTGTTTCAATCTGCTCTGGCAGCAGGCCGTGAAGATTCAGGTTGGATCGCTCTTCTTCGGAAAAGGCACTCCCCTTGTTTAGTAACGAAATATCCAAAAGGAAGGTTCCTGAATAGGGAATGTAAACCGGGCGATTATGTGAATTTTCTGAATCCATGCGATGCATCCTAGTACGAACAGGTCCAGTTGTACATCTGTTATAAAGCTGATGATAACTCGTATAAGTCCGAGTAAGCAAATAGTTGTATAATTACGACAGTTCTTATTGTAGCTTGAAGTGATGGTGCTGATACATTTGATTTTTGCCGCTTTGATGTTTACATCCGTTTCCGCTGCCTCCGCCGAGACCATTCACTTGAACGGCGAAGATGACTGGGCCCCCTATTCCTCAGCCACCAAAGACTACAAAGACCTGCAAGGACTTGCCCCTGATATTATTCGTGCGGCTTTTAAGTCACAGGGAATTACCGTCATATTCCGCCCGATGCCATTTACCCGCTGCATGAAGGAAGTCGACTTGGGACGATCCTTGGGCTGCTTTGACACTCTGATCAATGCCGACACCCAGGACCGATACCTGTTTCACCCGACACCACTTTTCAAGGCTGAGATGTATATCTATGGCAAGATCAACAGCAAGCCGGTCACGCTAATCGATCTTGAAGGAAAAAAAGTGGGCGTAACCATGGGTTACACCTACCCGACTACTTTTATTGAAAATAAGAAGATCCTGCGCGAAGTGGGGCCTACTGAAAAATCCCAGATGCAAAAACTGGCGTCCGGAAGAATTGACTATGCCATTCTGTGGGGACTCACTGGAGAAAAAATTCTTAAGGACAACCCGCATCTCCTGTCGAAAGTGAAGGCCGTTGGCAAGGTTTCCCGCGATTCACTTTATATCAACTTCTCTAAAAAACACAAAGATGGCGCCAAGTATGCCGCCATCTTTGAAAAGGGACTTAAAACTATTATCGAAAACGGCACTTACAAAAAAATTGAAGCCGATTTCCAAAAAAGCCTGAATTAGTTCAGGTTACCCAAACGAGCCAAAGCTTTTTGTTGTTTTGCTTTGGCTTCGCTCAGTTTTTGGCGTTTTTGTGCCAGCTTTTCCTGAAGATCTTTTTTCTTGTCGATATTCAACTGAGCTTTTCTGTTATGCTTTTCAGCCTGAGCCAATGCATTTCTTGTCTGCATCTCAAGGTTTCTTGATTCACGCTCGTAGTTTGCACGGGCTTTTACAAACTGTGCATCAGTTTGTTTTAGCAAAGCTGCCGCCTGGCGCTCTTCATTTTTAGCGCGAGCCAACTTCGCCTGCTCTGTTTTCAAAGCTGCATTAGTGCGGGCCATTTCACCTTTGGTGGAATTAATAGCCGCCGCCAATTGCAACTTTCTGTCCTGAGATTGATCACGGTCAGAACGGGCTTTGTTCAATTTATCAGTGGCACGAGCCAGTTTGTTCTGAGCTGCTGATTCCTCGGACTCCATTTTACCAATGGCTTTACGAAGAGTGATCGTCTCGCCAATCAAACGTGTTGTTTGTTTGGAGTTTTTAGTGGCATCGGCCTGCAAACGTTTGATTTCACGGCGTGTGCGCGAAGATGTCTCTTTATGTTCAGCAGTGCGGGATTTAAAATCTGACTTTGCACTTTCCAGTTCCGCAACGGACTCATCGAAACCACCTTGAGCTTCATCCAGATTTGCAAATGCGCTTTCAACTTCAGATTGAGCATCCACTGCGTTGTCTTTTGCCATGGAGGCGTAACCCTGAGAAGCACCGAAAATCATCATCAATGCCGAAGCTGCCAAAACTTTTGTATAATTCTTTGTCATAAATGGTTCCTTATAAAGGTTGATAGCCCTCTCTATCCATTTTCTGTGCCGACAGGCCTTCCCCCGCTCATTTGCAGAAGAGCTATAATCACCACCCCTAACCGGGAAATACTTTCCAAAACAAACGACAAAATAGGCACCCCTCGGCCCCGGCCCCTCCCAAAATCAAAGTGTCAAAAATTGTGACACACTTTGATCTTTTTCAATAAGTCCACTTGGAGTCCTTCATCGCACCCAATCCGCAGTATAAGGGTGCATCTTTTATTGAGGTGTTTATGAAAATCAGTTCTCTATTAATTGCGGCCACACTAATTTCCTCCACGGCGGCCCACGCCAAAACAATTTCCTGCAGTGGTATCGACAAAAATGGCAGCACAGTCAGTCTTCAGGTTTCGTTGAATGACGGGATCTCTTTTGACTACAAAACCAAAAAAACAAAAGCTAAAAACTCAGAAGACTATTCTGATGTTTGGACCGCAGACTCTGGTTCCTACCAATTGGCTGAAGCTTCCAATCAATCCGTCGTGGGCTCCTTGGGATCACGTGGAGAAAAATGGGCGAAGCTGACATTGGGTGACCTGGGCAAAGCCAACTCCACTTTTGAATACGATGAAAATGACTCGGGCTTTGAGTACAGCAACCACGTTTCCAAAATGATTTGCCGCTAATACTGTTCCAGCAATATACCTATTTGAAACCGGACGATGCCCTCGTCCGGTTTTTTATTTTCATTTGCAGATTGTAAAAAAGTTGATCAGTTTTCCAAACATTCACTGGACCAAATTCTGGAATAATCCCTCTAGTATTCTCAACACGATTCGCGATTGATAAAATTTCGTGACGCGAACTCTTTACCTAAGTCAGCGAAATTGCACGATTCAATTCAGAGAAGAAATCGCTTTCAAAAAAAGTGCGCTTTAATTCGAGATCAAGGAGCAGTTTTTCTCCTTTAACCATCGAGAAAATTCGGATTTCGTACGAAAATATGAATGGGACGGCCGCACGGAGGACTCAGGAATGGCTAAAATTAGAGTTAAAGGTTTTCTTACTCTCTCGGGACTATACCTGTTTGTCTGTCTGTTTTATTCGAACTGCACCATGCGTGAAGAATCTCATGCTCCAACTCATACACCAAGTCAGCTTGGCAGTATGAATCACTAACCACAGCTGACCTGGTTTTTTAAAGCACTCCTAAATCACATTGTATAGAAGAACTCTTCCTTCACAATTTTTCCGTCTTTCACCGTATAGATACCAACTTCCTCCATGGCCCAACGTTTGTTGGTTTCCTTATCAGTGGCATCATAATTAAAGTGAACGGCAAAACGATCTCCGGAAGGAAATGGTCCATCAATTTGTGATGAATGGACTTCCATTTTCTTTTCCCATTCCAGATTTTTCTTCAAGGCGTTTTGTTTGCCGTGGGACTCCGCAGGCATGCCGGGTGTTTCCATGGCCTCACGACTTTCAATATCGTCAGCGTAAAGAGTTTCTATGGCTTCTACGACTTGATTGGATTTACAAAAATTAACGAGCTTTTGACCAACCTCAAGAGTGTCTTTTTGAGTTTGTGCATTCATAAGACCTCCCTTCATATTCGGCCTTATGATACCACAATGAGCTGCGAGTGTACTCCGATTCAAAACTCCACTTTTCTGACGAAGTGACAGGTATAGCCGGCGGGGTTCTTCTTCAGATAGTCCTGATGATAATCCTCAGCTTTCCAGAAGTCTCCAGCGGCACCGACCACTGTCGATACGTCCTTACCCCATGCTTTGGACTTATTGACCCGGGCTATGACTTTGTATGCAGTATTTTTCTGCTCTTCGCTTGTATAAAATATTTCGCTGCGATACTGGGTGCCAATATCATTCCCCTGACGATTCAGAGTCGTGGGATCATGAATTTTAAAAAAATAGAGCAGCAGATTTTCATAGCTGAGTTGTTTTGGGTTGTATTCCACCTTCACAGTTTCAGCGTGATTGGTGGCCCCCGTTTTCACAATTTCATAGGTCGCATTGGGAAGCTTCCCACCCATATACCCGACCTCGGTGCTCTGCACTCCAGGGTGCTTCCTTAAGAGATCTTCCATTCCCCAAAAGCAACCACCGGCCAGATAGGCTGTCTCGGTATTTGCCGCCTGAACTGTCACTCCAAAGAACAACGAGAATATGGTCCAGATTGAGATAAAACTGATTCGTGATTTCATATCAGTCATCTTACCACTTTCCCGGCAATCTGATCTTGTGTAAACTGACATACATACGCATGGAGGCAACTCATGAAGCTAAAGACAGCTAAGTGGTTCTTATTGCTTGCAGGATTCGCAGGCACCAACGCAGCAAGTGCTGCATCATTCACTCTGGCTAAAGGTACTGGTTATCGCATAGAGCCTCTTTACGGGATTGAAACCGTTTGGCGCGACTACCCCACACCCCACCTGCAAACTCGCTCCATGTACGGCTTAAGACTGAGCCTGGGGGTCGATCTATTGTCACTTGAAACAGAGTACTCCAAAGCCTCTGACACAGAGGACTTCTCCACGGCGCCCGAGAAAGTGAAAACAGATGATGAGCGTCTTAAAGTGGGCTTAAGCTCCACCTACCGCACTCAGTATTTTCATTTGGGTGGACGAGCAGGTGCACAAGCAACAAAGTCCGTGCGTGAAACCACATCTGGTGGCGTTACAGTGAAAGACGAACGCCCAATCGCCTACAACCCTTATGCGGGTGCTTCAATTGGTTTGAATTTTGGACCGGTCAATATCAGTTTAAGTTCGACCGTCGTCTTTCGCGACAATGATTGGGAAAAGAGTGATTTCCAAAATACGATCTCAGCCGGTATCGGTTACTGAGAATAAAAAAATGCCAGCTTTACGCTGGCATTTTTCATTTAATCCACAGGTCCTCTATCTTACCGCATGAAATTTCAAGAAGTTGCTATGCTCTGACAAAATAGTCAGATACTTCGCCATTGTTTCTTGCGGGAAGTTTGCCGGATCGTTGTACTTCGTTTGATACTCAACGATCAGCTGGTAAGTTTGTTCGTTATTCAACGATTTCACTTCCACCATCAACTGTTGTTCAGCGATCGAGTACGCATTCGCTGCCATTTCCTGATATACGTTTTTCATCAGGCTTTCAGGCTTGCTAGTCACAAAAAGTTTATAATTGCGGTAGCCTTCAGTGTCAGCCTGGCGGAAATTCAGATTCTTAGCCGCGATCTCCTTACGATAATGACCTGGAATCAACTTACCGATTTTACCGATGGCCACATCATAAAGTTTTCTGGCACGGCTGTCTGGCTTGTTGGCGTCCTGACGTTTTTGGAAATCAAGGGAGATTTTAATCAAAGAATCACTGGTCACAGGACGGCATGCCTGGTCACTTTGAATCGCAGTCAGGAATGTATCAAATGTTTCCACTGCCATTGTTTTGTAACCCACATCCGCTGCACTTTCCGGACGACTTGCATTGTGACGATCCACGAAGAAGTTTACCAGGGTCAACATATAGTCCGGAGACGCAAATTGATTTTTGTCTGCCTTCAAAGTTGCCACGAACTCAGCAACATATTTGTTGAATTCCTTCGTCGCATATTTTTCCTGCCATGAACCTTGTGTACTGCTCTCTGCACGGCCTGCCCAAATTTGAACTGTATCCAGTTTTTCCTTCAGGACAGCATCAAACTTTTTATTGCATGAATTTTCCTGTTCACGAGAGCCAAACTTTGGAGCTTCCTGACCGGAAACCGCTGTAATGTCCAGGTTTGCATTCCCACCCATTGCTTCTGCCTGGATTTCGATGGAAGAAATATTCTCGTTCAGACTTAGGATTTCAGATGCCAAAACTGAATCAGAATCCGCGATTGTCACGTTATTAAACGCTTTCACAATTACGCGCTCACCTTTATCTGTCACCAGGTTGACTCCGATAACTTTAACTTTGCCGGCCTTAGGCTTCGCTTTAATCTGAGTCAATGGAATTGGTTTAACCAAATCCAGGCGATACAGTTGTCCGCCATTTTTGCGACTGACAGAATCAACACGCGCCGAAGCTTCATATTGGTTCTGTGGCAAAATCGCCGCCTCCTGATCACCGCCTTGATAAGAGGTATAGTTTGCAGAACTTGCCTGCACCATTAGTGGCGCCTGACAAAGCACCAATGACATTAAAATTCGATTCGCCTTTTGACGATTCATGATTGTTCCTTTCAGTTTTAATTAGGTCTTCTGGACCTAGGTCTGTCTGGAGATTTGAATCGCCTTTTAGAAAAATCTCGATGAAAGAATGCATCGGTTGCTTAAAATCAAAAGTGACTGTGTCAACGAGCACGGAGGAGTAACGGTTGACCACTGGCGCTGATCACCTCATTCTAACCCCGGGGGAATCATGAACTTTATCTTAAATACTCTATGGCTCTTTTTAGGAGGATGGACGACCGCCATCTCTTGGTTCACCTCATGCTTATTCATGGTCATAACCATTGTTGGAATCCCTTGGGCTCGTGCGGCCTTCAATATTGCCTTGCTAAACCTCTGGCCCTTCGGGTCCAAGGTTGCAGACCGGGAACATGTTCGAGGACAAGGTGATATTGGCACCGGCGCCTTGGGAATGATTGGAAATATCATTTGGTTCGTTCTGTGCGGCTGGTGGCTGGCTCTGACCCATTTACTTTACGCCGTTTTACTTGGCATCACCATCATCGGTATTCCCTTCGCAATTCAGCATTTAAAACTCGCTGGAATTTCTCTTGCCCCCATTGGCAAAGCCATCGTCTTTAAATAGCGCACCGAAGGACACCCGATGCTGACTTGGACTTTTGATTTCAATTTTACAAGCTGGGTGCAATGGCTGATTTTCATAGTCGACTTCATTGTGCGTATCTGGATTTGCGCCCGGGTCATTCAACGTCGCCTTCCAGCATCTGTTGCCTGGGCGTGGCTGGGCCTGATGGTCTCTTTGCCGATTGCCGGCACAATTCTGTATTGGACATTCGGAGAATATCGCCAGGGACATCGCCGCATGAGAAGACTGCGCCGGGTGCAGAACACACTGAATACAATTGCCGCGGCTCAACCGACTGATTCAATTCTAAATGAAGTTCACCAAGGGGACCTTCACCACGCCTATCAGGCCCTGTTTGGTTTCGCACCCAAAACCGGCAATAACATTGAGCTGCTTAAAGATTCAGATATAGCCCTCAGCAAACTTTCTGAAGATATCGCCTCCGCCCAACAAAGTATTGATATCGAATTTTATATCTGGAGTGATGGCGGCCGCGCTGACAATATTTCCGCTGAGATTATTGCAGCCGCTCAACGGGGCGTTCGCTGCCGGATCCTGGTGGATGCCATTGGCAGTTCCAAATTCATAAAGGGCGCCAACTACAGAAAAATGAAACAAGCTGGCGTTAAAATGGTGGTGGCACTGCCGTCAGGAATTTTTCGTTCCCTGATCGCACGTCCCGATCTGCGCATGCATCGCAAGCTTGTGGTTATCGACGACGAAATTGGTTACGTCGGCAGTATGAATCTTGCAGATCCCCTTTTCTTTCATCGAAAATCAAAGGCCGCCCCTTGGATTGATGCCCTGGCGCGAATTCAAGGACCTGCAGTCGAGGATTTGCGAACGGTCTTCCTAAGTGACTGGTGTGTGGAAACCGGCAGTGACTTTGCCAAAGAATTAAAAAAATCGCGTTCACCCGATCATACCCACACCAAGCCGGCATTCATTCAATGCCTGCCCTCCGGCCCCGCCGTCAAATATTCATCTATTGAACAGGCCCTGCTGATGGCCATTGCCTCGGCTCATTCGGAAATTGTTTTCACCACCCCCTACTTCCTGCCCAGCGAGTCCATGCTTTATGCATTGCTCGCGGCGGCACGCAGGGGCGTTCGCACGGTTCTGATTGTGCCAGCGCGTATCGACTCACGAATTTCCCACTGGGCCAGCCGGTCTTTCTTCGAAGATCTACTTGCCGCCGGTGTTCAGGTCGCACTTTACAAACCGGGTTTGCTGCACACTAAATCAATCACAATTGACGAAGATGTTTCTTTGTTTGGTTCGGTGAATCTGGATCCACGGAGCTTGCGTATTAACTTTGAAATTACCGTCGCCATCTACGACAAAGATTTCACGCAAGCACTGCGAAATCTACAGGATGAATATCTGAATCAATCCGAATATTACACTCTGGAAAAACACGAAGAACGTCACAGCTTGGAAGTATGGGCGGGTGATCTATCACGTTTGGTGGGACCGTTACTTTGACTTAAGCGAAAGTTGCACCAACCGGTGAACCAATTCATTCACCGGTACAGCTTCTTCACTTCTTTCGGCCATGGACTTTAATTTCACTACTCCGGAAGCCAACTCATCTCCACCGATAATCACCGTGTACGGGATTTTACGATCATCCGCGTATTTGAATTGATTCTTAAGTTTCGCGGCATCAGGATAGATATCCACGCGAAGGCCCGCGGCTCTCATCTCCAGAGCCAACTTCATCAACGGTGCTCGCATCTCTGCGCTGAACAGTGGCAAAAAGACGTGAGGTGTGGAGGAGACATTCAACTTGTCAGCCTTCTCTTGCAACAATAAAAACAAACGTTCAAAGCCAATGCTGCCACCAAATGCCGGCACCTCTTCACCACCGAACACTTCAAGCAGGCGGTTGTATCGGCCACCACCACCCAACGACCCGGAAAGATCCGGATGTCTTAATTCGAAGATTGTACCGGTGTAGTAGTCCTGCCCACGCACCAAAGACGGATTGAATTGCACTTTCGCACCCGGAATAGCCGCAGTTAAAACTTCAACAAGGGATTTCAAGGAAGATACTGATTCACTCTCGATGGTCATCAGTTTTTCCAGTGAAGCTCCATCCAAAACCAGACGAATACCCTCAGGCACCCGACCGAACTTGGCAGTTAACTCTTCCTCAACTCCCGCGCGCTCGACCTTGTCCAATTTATCCAGGGTTACCAGGGCCTCAGCCCACTGCGCCTCTGACAGATCAGAATCCTTAAGAGCGGCAAGCAACCTGCGGTCATTCAGATGAAGTTCCACATTTTCAACCTGAAGACTGGAGAACACTTTCAAAATCGCCGCCATGCAATCCGCTTCGGCTCCGATCTCGCGGGAGCCCAGGATATCGACGTCACATTGATAGAACTCGCGATAGCGGCCTTTTTGTGGGCTGTCGGCACGCCAGACGGGACCGATCTGAAAAACTTTAAATGGCTTTGGCAACTGCTGCTTGAAACGAGAATAATATCTGGCCAAGGGCAAAGTTAAATCGAATCTCATGCCCATATCGGCAAGATTTGCTGCACCAGCTTCAAGAGAGCGGGTCAAAGCCTCGCCTCTTTTTAGAACTTTGAAAATGAGTTTTTCATTTCCAGCGCCCCCACCCTTACCTTCGAGTGTTGCCAGATTCTCAAGAAATGGCATGGCAATCGCCTGGAAGCCATGGCTCAAATAAATTTCAGAAATTCTTTCGATCAGAAAATTGCGGGCCGCAGATTCTTCAGGGGTAAAGTCACGAAAGCCAGAGGGTGGTAGTACAGAAATTTTACTCATCCCTCTGTTTTATCGAATTTAAATACGCCCGGCAACCTCTGTTATTCAGTAGCCGGAGACTTTTCGCGCCACCAAGGTTCACTTGAATAGGAATCGTTCACAGTGACGATTTCACCAATTTTGGGTGTTACCAGCTTCATTCCATTTGCGCTGGCTGCGGCACTTAATTTTTCAAGCGGCTCAAACCAGGAGTGAAATGCCAGACTGAACATTCCCCAATGGATTGGGAAGTACCTTTTCGCATTTAAATCCTTAAAGGCATTAACTGACTCGTCGGGCAACAAATGCACCTCGCGCCACTTTTCGTTGTATTGTCCGCTTTCCACGAATGCGATATCAAAAGGCCCCAGACGCTGACCAATTTCTTTAAAATGTGTGTCATACCCTGAATCACCGCTAAAGAAAATACGATGCCTGTCGCTCTTGACCACCCAGGATGCCCATAGGGATTTATTCTGATTCCAAATACCACGGCCGGAAAAATGCTGCGCCGGGGTGGCAATCATCTCAATATCCCCGAGCTTCGCTGATTGCCACCAGTCCAACTCCTGAATCCTGTTCTCGGCAATTCCCCAACTTTTCAAATGGGCACCGACCCCGAGAGGAACAACAAACGGAACGTCTTTGTCTTTAAAGAACCGGATTGAATCCATATCCAAATGATCGTAATGGTCATGACTGATAACGATCATGTCGATTTTTGGAAAGCTTGAAAGTGGCACAACCGGATCCTGAAAGCGCTTCATCATAAAGCCCAAAGGCCCCGTACCTGTCGAAAGCACGGGATCGATTAAAACCACCTTTCCTTCGAAATTCAAAAGAATGGTTGAATGTCCAAACCACATCAGCTTCAAGTCATTATTGGATTTCAGGAATTCAGCAAAGTCAGGCGCAACCTCTGGGAGTCTCTGCTTTGGAATGCGATCCTTGTCACCACCCAGCAGGAACTCTTTAATTGTTGCAAAGTTCATGGTGCGCTTGCGCATTTCATCCAGGATATTCGCACGACGATTGACGAAAATTCCCTTTTCACGATCGAAGTGCGATGACTTATCAAAAGTATCAGTTTCTTTTTTATTCGGAAGCTTTCCGAAGGATGCCGCACAACTTGTGATCAGCAATCCCCCGGCTACCAGAATCAAAACGAATATGACAACGAAAGAAATAATCTTCAACATGTGGCCCATCTCCCAAAGCCACATTATAGACTTAACTGATTTCTAATGGCTACGTTTGCTTAAGTAACTTTCCAGTTTATCAAAAGATTCGGACCAGCCCTGAATGCAGTCTTTTTGATATTCATTCGGAATACCCTGTTGGGATAATTTAAAGCGACTGCCATTGCTTCCATCTGATTCGAACTCAAAAGTAATGTAGGCCATATCCGACCAACCGCCAGGCATCTGTGCCTGATCGGGAGTGATGGCCTTCCCCCTCTTGTCTGCAAATTGATCGGTCATGACCAGGCGTTCGTTTTCGACGACCTCTTCAAAGCGTCCCGTCATTCCACCCACAGGACCGGCACCATCGTAGCCATTCATGCTAATAAAATATCTTCCGCCCTCTGTCGCCTCCAACTCCACGTGCTCGGCGTGAATTCCATTGGGCCACCACCACTGCTTCAGCGCCTCGGGATTAGTGAAGGCCTGCCACAATTCACGAACAGGAACTGAATATTCTCTTTCAATCTCTATGAGTTTCGCCTTGGTGGTAGAGTCCTTGTGTTCAAATCGAGGTTGTCTCTTTTCTGATGATGTTTGCATAGCCCCTCCTGTGAACCCATTTTACTCTCGACACCACACGAGGCATCTAATAGCATGGGGCCATGTCAAAAGTCTCCGTCACAGACAAAGTAGTTAGCATTTCAGAAGGCTCACTTTTCGTCCGTCAGTGGGTGCCCCCCACAGTGCTCACAAAGGATCCCCTTATTCTGCTTCATGACAGTCTTGGATCTGTGGAGCAGTGGCGAAGCTTCCCCGAACAACTTGCAGAACGTTTGTCTTGTCCTGTCATTGCTTATGACAGAATGGGCTTTGGAAAGTCGACGGCTCGTTCAGCACTTCCCTCCCAAAGGTTTATTGAAGAAGAAGCCACCGTCTATTTCCCGCAGCTACGCAAAGAACTTGGCTTCAATCGCTTTGCACTTTTTGGTCACAGTGTTGGTGGTGGCATGGCGCTGGAGATTGCCGCCCATTATCCGGAATTTTGTACTGCCATAGTCTCTGAATCAGCTCAGGCATTTGTGGAAGATCGCACAATAGATGGAATCACTAAAGCCAAGGTTGCATTTCAGAATGAAGAGCAATTAAACAAGCTGCGCAAATGGCATGGCGATAAGGCCGAATGGGTTTTGCATGCATGGACTGATGTTTGGTTATCGAAAGATTTTGAAAACTGGCAACTAAAGCCGGCTCTATCCAACGTCACGTCACCAACATTGGTCATTCATGGTGAACGTGATGAATTCGGATCCGTGGCTTTTCCAAATTTGATTGCCAATAACGTCAGGGGACCTGTCAAAGAATGGGTGCTGCCGGGTGTGGGGCATGTGCCCCACCGTGAAAACCCCGAACTGATTTTGAATTTGGTCTCGGAGTTTTTTGCTGATTACTTGCAAACCGCGCGATAGATCACAGTTTTATTAAAGATCATGGCTTCCGAGTCACAGATCGTCTGGTTTTGATTGCAATCCGCAACTACGACGATTTCTCCAGCACTGGATTCTCTTACCACTTTATTCGCGTCGCACCAGCTAAGTTGCTGGTAAGAATCCGCCTTGGTATAAACTCCTGAATCACGGTCATAAAAGCCAGCCGCCATTGCAGAACTGGAAATAAGCATAAGGGCACAAATCAATAGTTTCATAAACGAACTCCTTCGCCCCCTTGCATGCAACCCGCATGCAAGGTTGAACACGAACCAGCTCGCCCTGATCATCAAATCAATGCCTAAGAATTTGACACGAGACCTGAAAAGGCCCCTGCTAAGGATTACCTAGAAATTCATTCACAAACCCTGCGGTATATTCCGGAACCTTGGTGACAACTGCAGACATAGAGGTTTCCCCCAGGAAGTCTCCGTGCCCTCCTGGTACAATCATGAGCCTGGAAACTTTAATTAGCCTGGACAGGGCGACTGCATGCTCCGGCGTTGAAACATCCTGATCTCCCTGAACAATCAACGTTGCCGAGGTGATGGATTTGATTTTGCCATCCGGAATATCCTTAAAAGACCTCATCCGTGCCGCATCCTTATCATGCATATTGCGAAGAGCCGCTGGATCCGGATTGATCTTCAAATAGGCGTCCTTTAATGATTGCGGCATATCCGCAAAAGTCGCTTTTTTCATATAGTCGAAGAAGCCCGGAGCGGCTCCGCTTCTTTTGGTAAAAGAAGAAATGTGAACCATTTTGCGAACCAACTGGGGGTGCCTTAGTGTGAGCTGCAAGGTATTGGTCGCACCGTTGCTGAAACCCATGACATCCACCTTGGTAACACCAAGAGACTTCATCAACGCGGCGACATCATCTGCTGTTTGCTCAAATACCACGGGCCCCGGTCGGTCCCCGCTTCGCCCATGAGCCTGTTCATCGATGGCAATAACCGTTCGTTGCGGAGTGAAATACGGGATAATATGCGCCCAGGTGACATCAATGCTTGAGCCCCCACCGTGCAACAATACGAGCGGCACACCAGCTTTATCCCCGTGAATCTCATAATACATGCGCAGGCCGTTGACTTCGGCATACCCCGATCGAACCAGAGGTTTCTTTGACTCTTCCACTTTACCTCCTGAAGCACATCCCGACAGAATCGCAACGGCGACAACGACGACAGTTCCAATTGCCAAATTCAATTTCATCTTCTCTCCTTTGACCATTTCACTAAGTTAGTCCAGACGATAACAAGACTTAATATGCGAGTAAAATTCGCTTGTGGCAAACTTCACTTTTGGAATGTTCAAATAGGTCGAGTTGGTCTATAAACTTGCCGACTAGTATTTAACAATATTCAAAATACAACAGTGAGGTTTTGAGATGAGAAAAGACTTTTACACGGCATTTGCTTTTGTGATCGTCATGAATTTCATATTTTATTTATATTGGCCTGTGGGACTTTTCACGCTGATATTTTTTGTACCATTCTTCTTACTTGGCTTTCGCGATATCATGCAACCTCGCCACGCCATCAAATCCAACTTCCCTGTCTTCGGACACTTTCGTTATCTTCTGGAATCCATCCGTCCCGAGATCAATCAATACTTCATTGAATCCAACACTGATGGAAAACCGTTCAATCGTGAACAACGCTCTGTCGTGTATCAACGTTCCAAAAAAGTTCTGGATACTATTCCGTTTGGAACCCAACACGATGTTTACAAACAAGGCTATGAATTCGTCACTCACTCTCTTTATCCCAAACACGTGGATCGCAAAAGTTTGCGCATCACGATTGGCGGCGAATTGTGTACACAGCCTTATTCCATGTCGTTATTAAATATTTCCGCAATGAGTTTTGGTTCCCTTTCCACAGCCAGCATCCTGGCCCTGAATGGTGGAGCTAAAGATGGTGGCTTCGCCCACAACACCGGCGAAGGCGGTATTTCGCCTTATCATTTGCAACCTGATGGTGATCTTATCTGGCAGGTCGGCACCGGTTACTTTGGCTGCCGCACTCACGATGGGGATTTTGATCCGGAGTTGTTTAAAACCAACTCTCGCCGTCCACAGGTAAAGATGATCGAACTAAAACTTTCCCAAGGTGCAAAGCCTGGCCACGGCGGTATGCTATCCGGAAAGAAAGTGACAGAGGAAATTGCTCGCATCCGTAACGTTCCGATTGGGAAAGATGTCTTGTCCCCTCCAGGCCACAAAGCTTTCTCGGATGCAGCCGGAATGCTGGAGTTCATTGCGAAACTGCGTGACCTTTCAGGTGGAAAACCTGTCGGAATCAAAATGTGCTTGGGTCATCGCCAGGAATTCCAGGAGCTTGTGAACCTTATGCGCGCCCGCAATTCATATCCCGACTTTATCGTCGTCGACGGCGCTGAAGGCGGAACCGGTGCCGCACCATTGGAGTTTTCAAATTATATCGGCACACCAGGCGTGGATGCTTTGGTGGTGGTCATTGATACATTGAAGGCCGCAGGCATTAAAGACAAAATCAAAGTCATCGCGACCGGAAAGATCACAACCGCTTTTGATATCGTGAAGCTTCTGTGCATCGGTGCTGACGCAACTTATGCTGCCCGCTCCATGATGCTGGCCCTGGGTTGTATTCAGGCGCTTCGTTGCAATAACAACAAATGTCCCACGGGGGTCGCTACTCAGGATCCAAATCTGGTTAAAGGCCTTCACGTTCCAACCAAACGTGAACGCGTTAAGAACTTCCATCAGGAAACGTTGGAATCTGTCGCTCATATGATCGGAGCCATGGGAATATCCCACCACAGCGATTTGAACCGCAGTCATCTGCACAAACGCGTGGATGAGAACCTGATTAAAACCTACGCTGAGATTTTTAATCCTTAAAACGAAAAACCCAGGATCGCTTCCTGGGTTTTTTATATCAAACTGCTTTTTCTTTAAGAAAAGAGAAGATTTTTTCCACCATGAAATCCGGTTCCATGGGACTTGCGCATTTCGTGCAGGTCAAATCCGGCAAATGCACTTCGTGCGGAAGCTGGTTCACCGCATACTTATAGTGAACGTCATTTTCCAGCTTCATCGTCATTTCAAAGGCACAAGACTCACATAAAAATGGCGCAATGAAAGAGGCGATGACCGTCCCTTTGGGCACAAATCCGTGAACGATATTGACTTGATTCACGATCACGTAAGGACACTCCTCCATGACCAGCTTGGTACCCAGCGAAAACCGCACTGTCCAGGAAATCCAATTCTTAACACCAATGGAATTGATGAAAGTCACCTTGGACAGATTTAATTTAATGTTCTTGAAGTTCTGAATTTTTACATCAAAGAGCTCGGTTTTTTCGCTGATAGGTCCCTCGAGAAAGATCTCAATCGCGTCACCGTTGGTTTTATAATTCATTACTTGATGATGAAAGCTTTAAAGACAAGATGCAAGAGCCCATAATACAAACTGCACCTTTTTGGAGTCATATCAAAGCAGGCTCACAAGCTGACTCATAATTAGTACGCCGGTGCACCTTGTGGACGAATTAAGTTCAATAAGAAGGTCCGACTCCGCTGATACATTCGATTCTCCGCAACTGGATGGTAGTAAGTGGGATTACGACTGACCACAACCACACCTGCAACTTGTTCGAGACTTAGCTCGTTTAAGTTTCGTTTGAAGTAGTAAGTACTGGCATTTTGAAAACCACCCAGCTCACGCCCTTCCACATTTCCAAATGAGTGCCTGTTGATAACTTGCTCTAAAATCTGATCATAGCTGTAGTTAAGATGCAGACGTATGAAGGCCATTTGGTCTTCAACACCCTTTATGAAAGTCCCCCGACCTTGGGGCGGCATCAAAATCTCAATCAACTCCCAGGAAAGTTTGCAATCCAAATGCAGCGACGGTGTGTCTGAGACTAGTTTCTGGAAGGCCGACCATTCGTTGCACAGTGCAGACTGAGGGTACTCCACCTCATTCATTATTTTAATCAAAGAAGGAGGCAGGTCCTTAAACGGCACATAGGGATGAGGCTTAATCACCATTGCCGTATCAAGCGCTTTACTCACGCGTCGATATTCAACGAGGGTAAACAAAGACAAAGCCCCTGTAACGGCAAAAGAGGCCGTAAAAAAGAATGTCAGAATGAACTTCAGTGAACTCATGATTTTAAAGCGCTCCAAATGGATCTTGTGAGTTTATCAAAGAAATTCTCGGATAATAATCCAGGAAAAAGCACTCGTAGTATTATTGACTCCAAAAATATCGAACGAACTACACTATACATAGATTCTTACGATAAATCCTTACTTTTTCTTGGTCTTGGCTGAATCTGAGAAAAGATGAAGATAGCGTTCATAACCTTTGGATTTCATCTCCTCAACCGGAATGAAACGAAGAGCCGCCGAGTTGATACAATAACGTTTCCCGCCTTTATCCTTCGGTCCATCATCAAACAAGTGACCCAAGTGCGAATCTGCTTTTTTGGAACGAAGTTCTGTTCGTTCCACCGACATCTCTCGATCCGGCCGAGCCGTCACCACATCTTCATCAATCGCTTTGGTAAAGCTGGGCCAACCGGTCCCAGAATCATACTTGTCCGTGGAACTAAATAACGGCTCTCCACTTATTATGTCCACATAGATCCCGGCCCGTTTGTTATCCCAATAGGCATTATCAAAGGGCTTCTCTGTCGCCGCTTGCTGCGTGCACTGGTACTGCATGGGCGTCAGCTTCTTACGAAGCTCCGCATCCGTGAGCTTCTTATAGTCTCCATCAGCGCCGAACAGAACGCTGGATAGAAGCAATCCCAAAACGAGAGTAAACCAGAACTGATTCCTCATGGTGGCCCCCTTTGCTCAATAGAATACCAAATGCAATTCACATTATACATTTCAAGAAATCTTGAGGCAATTTAACAGGTTAAATTGAGACTATGGATTGTGAGCATTTTCAGTTCGCATTACGATTAGTAAATCAGACAAAGGAACGTTCATGAGTCATAAAATCCATTTCCGCCGCTGCCAACACTGTGGCGAAACACACAATACCAGTGACGAATTAATCATAGACTGTGAATCCTGTGGGAAAGAATTAATCCCATTATATTACACCCAGCTGGTTAAGATTGCGCAGGATGAATTAAACAGATCCCCGGGGCTGATCAGAGACAATCCCGTCATGAAAGAGATCGTCGTCGTCGGACTTACGGCGGATTGGGATCCTGAGACAGAGGCTTTCTAATTACATATTGCAAGAGAATCCACGTCAGACCACTCTAAAAGTCAACAGGAGGCTTCGCCATGAGAAGTCTCGATTTAGTCGTGGTCTCAGCAGATTCTCAATTCGTCAAAAGAGCAAGAACTCTTGCTGATACATTCTCTTTTGATTTTGCAAGTTTCAACGATCCGGATTCCTTTTTCGAGGAAACTGAAAAATACAAATCCATCACCTGTATCATTCTGGATTGCGCAAGAATCGAGAAACCAAATGAAGCCGCGGGTATGGTGCAGGTTGCCTGTCAGGTCGCGGCTGACAGCTACATCATCGCGGTCGTAAACTCCAAACTTAAACCCGAAGACGCCCGCATTGTGAAAACATCCGGTGCCTCTTTGGTTCTGATGGAGAATGAGTTCTTCACCACAAGCAAGTTGGAGTTCGTAACGACCCAGGTTATTCGCTCTTCCTATATCCCCATTAAGGTCTATGATATTCTGCCCGACACCGAATTGGATTTCCCGCTTCACTATATGATGCCCGCCAACAAGAAATTTCTGAAGATTGCCAAACCCGGCAGTCATATCGACGAATCATTTCTTAAGAAGTTTTCTGAGATGGGAGAACTTTATCTTAGAAGACAGGATCTCAATAAATGGATCGAATACTGTCGCAGCTTCGACAACCAGGATGAACTGAGCGCTCTGCGCCGCTGTCGCCTGCAGTTTCTGCAGATGAGTCAGTCCTTTCTGGAGCTTGCGTTGATGATCAGCGATCAAAGCTCAGCGGCTTCCTTTGCCCTGGGCAAGGAACTTTATGGAACGTGCGAAAAGTTCGCCAAGGAGCTCTTGTCCACGTTAGGAGTGATCAAGAATCCCTTTGAAATCATCAACAACTCCTCCGTCGGTGATTTTGGCTCCCTGGAACGAGCCCCCGCTATTGCCTCTTACGCTGCGGTCCTCAGTCAAAACACCGCTATCGGCAATCCCTTGGAGGTCATGATTGCAGCCCTGCTGTCCGATATCGGCTATCTGGAGCTCTCCCCTTCAGCCTCTGCCAAACTGCGCACCAACGATATCAAAAAAATGAATGCCGAGGAATTGCAAGAGTACCAAAAACATCCCATTTATAGCTTAAATCAGTGCCTTTCCCGAAAGATCCCACTCAATGAGGCGATGAAAATGATGATCCTGCAAAGTCATGAACGGACAGACCAAAAGGGATTTCCTCACCGTATTAATCCTGAAAAGCTTTCGGAGGAATCCATGCTGATCAGACTCTGCTGGGATCTGGACTCCAAAACCCAGGTGCGAATTGGAGAACCCCGTCCTGACATCTATAAGGTGATTGATCGTCTTTCCGATGCGGTCACCGGTGAAAGTGGAAATTTTTCGGTGGGGTTTACAACAAAAACCTCTCCGACTCTTCGGGCATTGCATTTTAAATCAGAAAGCCCGAATCCGCTTCAATAAAGCTTGTACACACCTTCAACCCCGCCCTATTCTGACAATATGAACAAGTGTCCGCTATGTCATAAAGAAGCTTTTTTCTCCCAAACTGAATCACTGGTGTGCGACGAATGCAATCTGCGCTTTTCGCGCGAAGAGGCGTTTGCAAAGGCGTTCTTCGGTGAAAAAAAATACTTCAAAAAGACCCGTGAACTTAAATATCAGGAAGAAACGCTTTCGGTGGAGGTTCATGCCGGTCTTGCGAAGTCCGGACTCCTGTACTATGCAACGGGCTTGATTATTCAGCATGAGATAAACTGCGATAACGATCAGAATTCCTTACTGGGAAGTGCCTACGAGCGAATCGCCAAAGACTACTGCGCCCGAGCACTTGAAGACCAGGAGTATCAGTTTATCGCAATCAAACATGAAGAACCTTACTACGCAGCTCCGGAACGCCTGAGGTTGCAGACACTGAACGCCGTCAGCATTGATATCGAAGATCACACAATAATCCTGATCACCGACAAGAATCGTCTGACTGCTGAATCCCCATTCTGGCCGCTCGTGACTCACTCTGATCTTGTTGTGTTGGTGGAAGGTCATCCGCAAGAAAACACATTAAAAAAGGCTGCCATTTTCCTAAAAAACCATATCCTGTGAGTCACCTATGCATCAAATTGGCAAACTCATTCTGCAAAAACCATTGATTCTGGCGCCCATGGCAGGCGGTCCCTCAACTCCCCAACTGGCAGCAGCTGTTTCAAATGCGGGAGCCTTGGGTTCACTGGGATGTGCCTATGAGTCCCCCGAGCAAATAAAGAAGACAATTCAAACTACAAAAAGTCTGACGGAAAACCCCTTTGCGGTCGGCTTGTTCGCACCAATTCAAGATCCAGTCTTAAATCACGAACAAATTGAAAAAGCCACCGCAGCTCTTGCCAGCTATCGGAAAGAATTGGAAATCAGCACGCTCCCAAACCTCCATTCCCCGTTGACGGAAGATTTTGACAAGCAATTCGAAATCGTCCTGCAGGAATCACCAGCGGTATTCAGCTTCACATTTGGTCTTGTTCCAAAAGAGTGCATCACAGCTTGCCGGTCCCAAAATATAGCAACCATTGGAACCGCCACAACAATTCAGGAAGCGCAGCTATTGGTCGACCTCGGAGTCGATGCCATCGTGGCTCAAGGAGTGGAAGCCGGTGGACACCGCGGGATTTTTTCTTTAACAAGTGAAGACCCACAGATCAGAATGTTGGATTTGGTAAAACTACTTTCGCAAAACGTAAAAACCACAATCATCGCGGCTGGCGGGATGATGACTGGCCGGGACATTCGCACAGCTTTGAATAGCGGAGCCCACTTCGCCCAACTGGGCACGGCATTTCTTCTTTGCGAAGAAGCCGGAACTTCAGAAACTTACCGCACTGCCTTGCTGAACTCCAAGAATTCAACAACGGATCTCACCCGCGCCTTTTCCGGAAGAATCGCACGTGGCATTGAAAATCGTTTTTTGAAAGAGATGAGAAACAAGGTCGACAGCATTCTGCCATTTCCGGCTCAGAATAACTTCACCCGGGACATCCGCAATAAAGCCACCCAGCTTGGTAAATCAGACTACTTGTCCCTTTGGGCTGGTGAAGGAGTGGCGAGGATTCGCAGTCTCCCGGCCAAGGTTCTTGTTGAGACCCTGTGGCAGGAGGACTAAAAAAGGGGCTCTGGGCCCCTTTTGATTACTTACAGCTTTCGATTTGTTTTTCTTGAACACGAATCGGACGCTCTTTGCGCCAGTCAGCTGCCTCGTAAGTGTATTGCAGGTAGCTTGTTGGGTATTGAGCCGTTTGCACTACAGACTTTTTGCAAGTACGACGAGTTGAATCAGTGTGATCGTATTTTACACAAACCACTTTTTCATAAAACGGAGATACTGATACCGTTTGTGCAGGAATTACTTTTACAGTACGACCTACGCATACTTTTTTTGGATAGTGGGAATCAGAACGATCCCAACGGATTGATTTGCAATATTCTTTGTTGTGCTGAGGAACGAAGACGCGGAAAACTTCATTTTTCTCGTCAACGCAAATTTGTTTCGCAGTTACTTTACCTTCTTGAGGTACGTAAGGGTTTTCAGAACGATTTTGAAAAGTTTCGCCATAAGCATGGGCGAACATCGGAAAAGCCAAAGCCAGTGCAATCAATAGTTTCATGGAGTACTCCTGTTTTTTTTCAAACAGTTAGTACGGAACACCTTTGTAAACAACAGGAATCAATTGGTGTTTGTTTTGTAATTCCCGCCAGCACTATGAAACGGCTTTAAATCAAACGTGGCCTTCCAAGCTAATGATTGCGCGCGTCAGGAACGATCATTTTAAAATTCAACAGAACGATGGCGACAATAATAATCAGGGCCCCCAACCATTGGGTGCCCGCCACCACTTCACTTAATACGGAATATGAAATCGTCATCGCGAAGGGCAATTCCAGCGCCGAAATAATACTGCCCAACCCCACACCAACAATTGGAAAACCTTTATTCAACATGATCGGCGGTATCACGGTTCCAAAGACCGCAACTATGAAACCGTAAGACAGGAAAATCGGAAAGTTGAACGCCTGATTGTGAATGAACTGCTCACCGATCAAGTGCATGCCAAAATAATAAGGCCCTAACTGAGTCAGGAAACCAAAGATCCCCACCACAACACAGGCCCCATACATCATGATCTGACTGCGTTTGATCGGATGTAGATGCGCTGCCACACTTTGGGTGGAAGCCAATGCCCAGCTAAATGCCATGGCCGCCAAAACAGCCAGCACAACTCCCCGCATATCCAATTTGTGAGCAGCTCCGAAAACGTTGGTCGCCATCAAAGTTCCGCACAAAACCATCACCACTGCCAAAACTTTGTCGATCCCGGGAGCGCGTTTACCACGAACTGACTCGATCACAATTCCCATCCAAACGGATTGCATTAACAGCACCACGGCGACCGACGCATCGATATACATCACCGACATGTAGTAAAGAACACTGGTCAAGCCCACCGGAAATCCCGCGATCACAAGCTGACGGAGATCCTGCGAATTTGTTTTTTCCTGGTTCTTATTGAACAGACTATTCATGATCGTCAAAATCAGCGCGCCCCAAATAACCTGGGAGATTGTGACCTCGGCTGTGGAGTAGCCGTGCTTGTATGCGAGTTTTACGAATGTCGAAAGCATTCCATAGCTGGAAGATCCCAAGGCGACAAACAATGCACCTGACAGAAGACTATTGAAACGAGAGTTCGCTTGAATTTCTAGGGACCCGGATGAACTTATCATAACTACCACTGACTAAAGTTTTTAAGCGTCAGTTAATAATCATTCCGATAGTCAACTTTTTGTGGAAGTTGGTAGAGACATTCAACCAGATCTTGAATTTATAAAGGATGTATTAACAAGGCGGAAGGTACCAGCATTCACTGGTTGAAACAATTCACATTCAAAATAGCGATCTTTCCTCGGATGTATAAGCTTAGGTCACCGTTGGCAATTTGGGCCCCTTACTGCCCCAACAGCCTTTCAAACCGCGCCATAGTTAATACCTTGGATCTCAGGCGCTATAAAATTGGCACGTCCATCGCACTTCTGCGACCTTATGCGATCATGGTTCTTAGGACTGCTTATACTTACCTCTACTTTGACGGCACCGGCCTGGGCGGCCCCTATTGATGTCGTCCTGGATATCGATTGGACAACCTTTTATACCATAAAGCCTGAAGATAAAAATCAGATGGATCCGAAAGCAATTCAAATTGCCGGCAAAACATACCGTCCAACGGAACATCTGGGTGAAGTCCTAGAGAAGCTTCTGGCACTTCCTGATATCCGAATCAGTTTTTTCAGCGGTGGAGAAACCACTCGCAACGAGGCCCTACTAAAAGCATTTAAATTGCCTTCAGGTCGCTCTGCTTTTGATATTTCATACAAAGTACTGTCTAAACATGATTTGACAGTGGTCTCTGAAGACCAGTCCTTGGGGTTTGCAGATCGCTATAAAAAAAATCTTGAAGGCATTCTTCCAGGCGCGACCATGGAGCGAACCATCCTGATCGATGATCAGATCAAGTTTGCTGTGGCACCGTGGAAAGCGGTTGATTCCCTGGGACACCTTGAGTTTCAAAGTAAATTTGATCCCGAAAAAGTCGGTCAGTTCGAACACCCAGCTACAGTGGAACAATGGCAGACCGAAAAAGACAAAGCCTTAATGTGGTTGGCCCTTATCGAAGAGGCTCTGAACACATCCAGAAAACTGCACACACCGTTCAGCACTGCCGTGACTGAAATCTGGGCACAGAAATCACACCGTCCCCTGTGCAAAAACGTTTTCAACGTCAATTAATCCCTTACGGAACTAGGACTGCCTCAACAACTGACGAGCGATTTCCAGGAATCGAGCCTCGGTCACTTCTGGCGGCCACGGAATAATCGGGAAATCAAAAGGTTCGTCGTCTGCTATGTTCCAGGACTTAAGATCCTTGGTGATAAGATCGCGAACTTCGGTCGCCAACAAACGACGATCAATTTGTTTCACCACTTTTGGTAGCGGAAAATCCAAATTAAATTTTTTGGAGATCGCCCAGTGAATACGTGACTCAATAATTTCAAAATCCGGAAGCAATGCTTTAACCGGAGAAACCAGATCACCAATATAAGCCTCTGTGGCATCATGAAATAGCATATGAAGCGCGATATCCTTGGTTGGCGATACTTCCGCTCCAAGGCAGGAGTGCTGCCCTACTGAATAAAAAAATCGAGTATGACCGTTAAAGCGGGCCTGGCGCGCCAACGCACAGGCGATGTCTTCAATTTTAATCGCCTCCGGTTCCGGCTGAAGAATATTAAAACGATTTCCCGACAGGGTGATAACCCAGGATTTTTGGATGATTTCGGGACGATTAAGATTTTCTGTGAGTGGCGGCAATTCCATGATCATGGCATTTGTGAGTATCTCAATCCCTTCAGAGTTTCATGAGAAATCTTGATGATGCACAGGGCAAGACCACACATTTCAAGGAGCGAAGGTTACAAACTCACATTTTGCAAATTCCACAAGCTATTGTGACAAAGTTCGTCTTTACATTACTCCCATGAAGTCATTCTGACACCAGCTTCAGAGCCAATTTTCGGCCCGATAAAATAAGTTTTTCTGTACCGACGATTATGCCTTCAAAGAAATTTCCCATGCGAATAAGTTGCGCCCGAGTTTACAGCTCAAAATAAAGGAGTGATTGAAATGAATTTTATAAATGCACCTTTACTGACACTATTACCTCTGGTCATCTTCGTATTTCAGACAAGATGTTATGCCGCTGTTGAAGGTATAATTGGAAATATGCCTTTGGATAAGAATCCAAACATAACCCGGCAACTGCCACACACGAATGCTTCGGAGATTATTATCTCTCGCAAGCAATATGTGATTTCATACAACAAAACCACCCGCTCACCCAATTGGGCCGCCTGGGAATTGGATCCAAAAAAGATAGGCTCGGCCGATCGCTCCGACAGCTTTATTCAAGATGCCGAGCTGGAAGAATTTCTGGACAAACAAGGAAGTCCCTTCCGAGCCGTCACCTCGACGGAGTATAAAGGGACCTGTTTTGATCGTGGGCATCAGGTTCCCTCGGCGGATCGAACCAACAGCACCCGGGATAACGAAGCCACCTTCACCATGAGCAATATGCTTCCTCAGACACCTTTTTTAAATAGAGTGATGTGGGAGGACCTTGAACGCTACACGAGGGATCTGGTTTCCATTAAAAACAAAAAGGCCTACGTGATTGCCGGTCCAATTTACGATCAAAACTTTGGCGCCATTGGTCCTAACAACGACATACCCGTTCCGTCGAAAAACTTTAAGATTATTTTCCTGCTGGAGCCAAATCAGACCGCGAAAGAAATCACCAAAGACACACCCGCCCTGGCAGTCATTTTACCAAACACCCTGGCTGACGGAAGTGCCGTTCCGACCAGGGAGAGCGTTGATTGCGAAACGCTAGGGGATCAGGCCTCTGGGAAAGCCGATTGGAATAGCTACCGAACCACGGTAGATGAAGTGGAAAAGCTGACCGGTATCAGATTTTAAGGATTCTATTGATCCAATGGCGGCGGATACGTATTGACCATTTCCTGCATTGTGGATCCGTAGCGGCCGTTTGGCACAATCATGGTTGCCTTACGCCACTCCGGAGTCGCCAGGATAAAGCGACCTTGTCCGACACCAGGGGCATAACCCCAGGTCGTGTTCACAGCTTGCGCATTTGGCCAGTAGTCCGCCCCCACGTTCACCAGATACTTGGCCGAGCTGCGATCATCGGTCCCCGCCGCATTTTCCAAAACCAGGCGGGTTTCCATACTCACGAACACGGCCCGGATATCCTGAGGCACAATCGTCGAATGTGTCCCGTATCCATGGGCGAACAGAGGATACTTCGGTTTAAAAGAAAGCCCACCTGAGGACTCCACCTTGGTGCCAGAGCTGGCTGAGTACGTGAACGGATACTTCCAAGTATCCGTGTATGGAGACGGGTCATTTTTGAGCAAACTCCAAGTGCGTGTCGATTGGGACAAAACAAATATTTTCATATTGCGATACTGTACACGCGTATTTGTGGCTGAATTTCCAGTCGCTTCGAAAACCTGCAACCAGGAATTCAAGGTGTAACACCACTCTGGCTTGGAGTACTCAAACCAACTTGGAATATCAGCCCCTGATGGCGACTGCATGATGATCATAGGCTTTGTTTGCCACTCATAGCGGATATCCGGAATAACGGCTTCGTGAGAGGAAGCCGATTGACTGGCCACCATATCAATAATCGCCTGACTGGCGCCTGGAGTGGCCGTAGGAGATGGGGATGATGTTGGTGTTGGTGTTGGTGTTGGTGTGACAGTCGGAGTTGGTGACGGGGTAACTGTCGGTTTTGGTGTCACTGAGGGCGATGGTTGCGGAACCGATTCTGATCCTTGCCCTGTTGTTCCATCAATCGGCGTCTGGGATTCAAACTTCGAACACGCCGTAATAAGTACCAAAAAAAATGAAAGAACTCCGATGCGGAAATTGGTCGTAAGAGTCGGAATTCTATTATTGTTCATAGTCCTATTCTAATCGACAGATACATTCACAATAATCAGATAAAATATGGAAATCCCAAAGCGAGACAAGCTTTTCGTTCCAACCATTCAAGTCGAATGAAACACTTTACCCGGCCTCTCCATTCTTCCAATATCCTGTGGCTTTGATCCAAGATTCCTCGGCGCCTTTCACATCCAAAAGCAGGCTCTTTAATTCCATCGCACAGCCTTTTTCAGTGCCGATCCAGGAAAAATAGTCCCCGCTTGGGAATGGTTCCTTCAACACCGCCTCTTTAAGCATTTCAACTGATGTAGCGTCATTTCCATTTCTAAAGACCCAGTGAATGGCAACGTCAGGTCCATGCTGCAACTGAATTTTTTCGGATTCATTTTTAACTTGAATAAAGACCACGGCTTTTGCATTCGAGGGAATCTCTTCCAAACGTCTGGCAAAAGAGGGCAAGGATGTTTCGTCTCCGATCATCAGGTACCAGTCAAATTCATACGGGACGATTTTAGAACCTCTGGGGCCACCCATTGTAAACTTGGATCCAACTTCAGCCAGCTGGGCCCATTGCGATCCCGGTCCCTTGCCATGAAGCACGAAATCTATTTCAAGTTCCTTGGCTTCGGCATTGTAGCGGCGCGGAGTATAGTCTCTCATTATGGGAGGTCTGTCTTGTTTCGCATCTGGCGCGAGCATGGAGGGAATAACCGGTTCGTCTTCTCCGGGATAAGCAAAAAATGCTTTCACGTGATCATCCGGAGACATGGAAACGAATCCTTCCAGGTCATCACCAGTCAAAGTGATTCTCTTAAGACTTTTACTTAGAAGCTCGGTTTTTTTGACCGTCAGCTTTCTAAGTTTCACTGTATGCATGACTGTTTTGATTTCTCTGTTCTTGTTTTCCATTCAAATCCCTCGATCTTAAGTCACTTTCAGACTATGCGAGGAGATTTGGAATCTGCAATTCAATACTCAGGAACCATATTAAGTGACAATAAGATGAGAGAAGTTAGGTTGGTTAAATGGCATTCGTGCATTGAGTGTTCTAAGGCACAACCCACGTAGTGACATCCACCGGAATAAGCCAAGACTGAAAAACAGACGCATTCGCCAACAGACCATTTACAGACGGCCCCAAACACCACAAAGTGGAATCGTTCTTCAACAGACATCCAGCAACAGTAGTATTGATATTATTAAATGAGAGATCCTTATAATCAGTTGCATTCGGAATTAACGTTGGCGTTCTGGTAGCGGATGTAAGGTTAATCAAACGCGCGAAAGAGCCATAAGCATCCCCCCAGCATTTTATTCCCACATTCGTAAGTCCACAACCACCATTCTCGCCAATTCTTAGCGAGGTGTACTCTGCTGCGCTATCAACCAACGTCGGTGTCGTTTTCACGGTAGTAGAATTCAGCCCTGTTCTATATCCAGTGGAACTACCCCAGCAATACAAGCTATTGGAGCCATCACGTATTGCGCAGGCATAATCACTACCGACGGAAACTGATGTATATAAATCGGTTGCACTGACCACCTGTGGAGTATTGTAACGATCCGGAGTGATGCTCCCCAAACCTGCCTGGTAGGAGGTATTGGCTCCCCAGCATTTCAATATTTTATCTTCGGTAACTCCACATGTATGGTAAGTGGCCTTGGGAGCTACGCTAATGTCCCGATACCGCACTCCGGGATCGATCACCTTTGGCTGCGACGAACCAGGGATAACGCCGGCATCCCCAAGTTGCCACAGATTGGAATTATAACCCCAGCACTTCAAAACTCCATCCATTGTGATTCCGCAAGTCATAGAATTGCCAGCAACAATTTTTTTATACTTTGCACCACCGTCCACTAATCTTGGAGTTGGGGATGATGTCGCACCAGCAAAGCCCAAAACACCGTCACTGTTCCTGCCCCAACATTTTACTGTATCATCGGTGGTGATCGCACAGCCGTACATGTCCCCTACGGCCACTGATTTGTATGTTAATCCCCGATCCAAAACGATAGGACTTGACCGAACAACCCCGACTCCAGAGGTCCCGTCTCCAATGGAAGCTGTCGTTCCATTCCCCCAGCACTTCAATCGATCGAATGAGTCGATTCCACACGACAAAGTTGAACCAACCGAGATCTGCTTATAGTTCTGGCCAATATCTGACTCAGCAATAATACTACGATTATTTTCCAAACCATCACCAACGCTTTGACTCGCATAAGATCCCCAGCATTGAATTCTTTGGTCGGTGGTAATTCCGCAAGAGTAATTATTACCTGCATCCACTTTTAGAAATGTGGAAGATCCGCCCACCACTGTTGGTACCAGTTTGTTTGCCACGCTATAGTTGCTGCCATCACCTAATGCTCCGGCATCCGAGGAGCCCGTTCGATTGGAACCCCAACAAACTGCCTGGTTGGAGGTCATACGTACCGCGCAGGTATGGGCATTGCCGACGGCAACGTTTAAATACTTATTCCCAGCATCAATCGCTTTCGGAACATCGCTGTAAGTTGTAGTCCCATCGCCCAAGTTTCCTGAACTATTGGAGCCCCAGCAGTACAGGTAGTCATTCAAGTCAATCGCGCACGCATGATTTGCATACATACTCAAACTTTTAAACTTAACTGCAGTTGGAACGAGCGTCGGAACCAACACTTCCGCCGTTGCGGCCCCATTCCCTTGCAAATAGGAAGTATCGTCTCCCCAACAATACAGGTCACCAACAGAGTTCAATGCACAGCCCGCCCAATTTCCTCCGGCGATAGCTACAAAGTCATGGGTTGAAGTCACACTTGTTGGAGTTGTGACGGCTGCTGTGGCTGCTCCATTAGCAAGTTCACCGCGAGTTTCAGAACCCCAGCAATAAATGTCGCCCAGCTTGATTCCACAAACCGCACGACCAATCGGCGCGACATCAGTGAAATCAGAACCAACAAAGGACGGTGAATAGCTTGCCGTGTTGTTGCCATTGCCCAGTTGGTAAAAACTGTTATTTCCCCAGCAATACAATTCACCACTACTGCGAATTGCACAGTTTGTACTTGAACTTGAATCTGTCGCCACCTTTGTGTAGCTTTGACCGCTGTCTATGTCTTTGGGCAAGACGAGTTGATCAGTTGTTCCGTCGCCTGAGTTCGCCCCCCAACAGCGCAGTCGCCCGTTACTAAGAATGACACACCGACTGCTATGTCCGATCCCCAACTCAATGACAGAGCTATGCACACTGTCCGCGTCATTAATATGCAAACGACTTTGATAGTCTACGCCAAATCGAACCAAGGGACTGCTCGTGTAATGCAGATTCATTTGCATATACTTATTTTCGGATCCAGGATTCTGGATCAGATTAAATGGAATATCCACGATCGTCGGATTCGCAGAATTTGCGGGAATCGTAACACTTCCCTCGGTCGGTAAATCGTGATCAATGCCGCTCACGGCATTACCAACAAGGCGATAGTGAATCGTCACGTCGTAAGGTTTGGTACCTCCCAGACGAACCTGAAACTTTTGTGCTCCGACTGCTGATTCCGAAACAACTTGTTCTTTTTGAACAAAACTAACAGGGATTACTGTTGTGTCGTATATAAAGGTTTCCGTATTTGAAACGACGTTATCAAGTCCTGCGGCATCTTTGACTCTGATCGCTGGAAGTGTGATCGACTTCGTTCCCGTACCGGACGGACTCATTTGAAAAGTCCACGTTGTTCCAAACCCCACCAGAGTTCCCAGTTGAGCATTGGTTCCACCAACCACCGTGAAATCAGAAAGATCCAAACCCGTCACGGGTTCACTGAAGATCACCGTAAAACTCATCGGAGAAGTGTACGAATACGGACCGATATCACTGGTAACAACAACAGTTGGTTGAATTGTGTCAAGGATACTGGATACACCAACCGGCCCTTGCACACCATTTCCTGCGGCATCGCTCACCGCATTGTCAGGAATACTGACCCCAAAAGTCCCTTCTGCTGAAGGTGTAAGAGTGATTGTATAAGTTGTCCCACTTCCAGTTATGGAAGCGGTCGCATTGGTTAGGTTTAAGTCTGAAAGATCAAAACCGGTTACAGTTTCAGAAAAAGTCGCGGTCACCGCAACGGATCCCGCCGTCGTCCTATAAGTGGGAAGACTTGATAGTGTTACCGTCGGCCGAATCGAATCGTACTTCCTTTGCAACCATGCGGAAGCCAGAGACAGATTCGTTGCCGCATCCACAGCCGCGTTTTCGACCGCGCGAACTCGGAAGTCCCCTTCCGCAATAGGCGCCAAAGTAAAGGTGTAGGTATCCCCACTCCCGGCAAAGTTACTGACCACCGCATTTTCAACTTCCAAATCGGCGCCCGTAAAACCCGTTACACCAGCACTGAATGTCACTGTCACATTGATCGCAGAATTAACGTTACTCCCCGCCGCTGTCGTGAGTACCGGCAATGGACGGTCATTATTAAAAGCCACTGAAACCGAATTGGTGGCCGAGTTTGGATTGGTCACCAGATCCGTAATTTTTCCTGCAGGATAATCAACAGAGACAGTGCCGTTTGCAGAGGGCACCACTTCAAACGTAAATACCGAACCGGAGCCCGTGACTTGGCTTACACTGCCACCGGTAACATTAAAGTCTCCAGGCAGAGGCTGGCCATCCACCGGCTCACTAAAGGTCAATGTGAAAACGATGGGCGTGTCCTTCGTAGGATCGAGGCCTGAATAAGAAATGGTCGCCGTGGGATTTGTACGATCGTTATAAAACTGCAGCAGATTCGAAACCGAATTGGGTACCGACACTGAGTTTACGACTGAGTCCTGATTTAATTGAACGCTGACATTTCCTTCAGCTGTTGGAATTAAAACAATCGTATATTCCGTATCTGTCACTTTTACCAGTTGCGTGGCCGTACCGTTAAGAACGGTAAAATCAGAAAGGTCCAGTCCATCAATGGGAGTATTAAACTGAACCGTCACTGCCCACTGCGCTTGATTATTATTCGCTGCTATTGCCGAGGACAGGATTGCCTGAGGAGTCGGTATAGTTAAGCTGGCTAGCTTGTCCGTAATTTTCAAAGACAGGCTGCAACTGGAAAGCACCAATCCCAAAAACATCACAATAACGTTCCGACAAAACAAGCTGAAGACCATGACTACTTATCGGATTTAGATGGAAACCTCGATAGGAAACCACGACACAACTTCTGATTTTGACCAAAATTTGTTCGGTCAACTTGACTCAATTGCGATGTTTCTTACTCGAGAATGTGAAAAATTATACCTAAAAAGAGACAGACTCAGTATCTGTTCGGCCATCATCCGGGACCAAAACTTCCGTCCCGATCCGGCACATGAGTTCCAATTTCCTGATGGTTACGTTCTAATCATTCTATTATACAAAACAGTCGAGAATCCTTTAAACACGTTCTTGTCATAAACAATACTATTTAATTAAAGGAACGAATTATGAAAGCTATCAGACTTCTTATCACGCTAAGCGCTTTACTGATCACTTCTATGGCAATGGCCAAGGAATGCGTTGATGCTCAAGGCAATGATATTTTGAATCAGCCGCAAGCATTTCGTGAGTTGATTGAGAAATCCAACAACTGCCACGAAGCTGTTGAGCTGGCAAGAGCTTGTGCCTGGGGCTCCATGGTTGACGTCTACACCGCAGGAGCTGCCTACGAAGTTTGCCACACTCAATTTTCCAAAATGAACCCCGACAAAGCAGACTCGGCCCTTTTGGTTTCCATGAGTGAACGATGCGTTGCTCACCATGACAACGAAGGTGGTACAATGGCTAAATCCACCACCGCTTTCTGTCATATGAATGCAATCGAGTTCGTGGTGAATTTGGTAACAACGACTGAGGTTTTCTAAAAGACCGGTTCCAAAGCTGACAAAAAACATTGTCAGCTTTGCACTTACCGCGACTCGACAATAAAAGGTGCCAGGAATCTATCGCTGAGTCAGATCTTTTGCAGCCCTCGGATCATCTGAGGGATTGATATAAGTAATCCCCCAAGGCCCCATACCATTCAACTGCACCACCGCATCTTTTTCTGCGCGAGCAAAGTGATGGGTACCTGCTTTCATGCGAGCGAAGCTTCCCGGTGGTAACTTCATCAGTTTCGATTTTACGTCACTTCCCGTTGCCATCGAAAAGGTTCCGGAAATGACAGTTACATTTTCATCCTGAGGATGGAAGTGCGGAGGAATCATATACTTCGCCGGCATTTTCAAGCGCATACCAAACGGACCAGCCACGGATGGATCCCCATACATGATGGCTACTTTTGCCCCTTTGGGTAAAGATGGAGGTCCATCCACCCATTTCATCTCCTGCGGAGTCATCATAACGTGATCAGCTTCGTCAGCTGCCACTGAATAGATTGGAAATATCAAACCGATTGCAAAAAAAAGCTTAACCATACATTCCCCTTTTTCTCTATGGAGATTCCATTTGAAAGGGAACGACCACGTAATTCAAATTGGCTTTTGGCAATCTAAGAACAACAGATCCAGCTGGTTGAAATACCAATCTTGCAAAGGCTTTTGCAATCCAAGCGAACTTAGCATTTGCTCTCTGGTTTGGACATTGCCAGATCGCACCGAAAGATCTTTGTCGGCGCAGTACTTAATCCAGTCCGTTGTGGTTTCTGGATGAAACTGTGTCGCAACAATATTACCACCAAAGCGATATGCTTGGTTTTTGCAAAACTCGTTGGTCGCAATCAGCTCAGCACCCTTCGGCAAATCAAAAGTGCACAAGTGAGACTGAAAAGCCTGAAGCTTTGAACCATCTTGCAATTCAACTTCAACGAACCCCGACTCCCAGCCTGAAGGATGAACGTAAACCTTTTCGCCCAAGACTTCCGCCAACAATTGTGCCCCTAAACACAGTCCAAAAATTTTCTTATCACTATTAACGGCTTCCTTCAGAAACTTCTTTTCGGCACGAAGCCACGGGAATTTTTCTTCTTCAAAGGTATTAGCCGTGCCCCCGCAAATCACCACACCCACATACTCGTCCAACTGCGGTACCAGCTGCTGATCGGCCGGACGCCAATATTCAATTTGAATGCTATTTTTTGCGGCCCACTCTAAGGTGGATCCCGCAGGAACCGTATCTTGATGTTGTATGATCAGGAGCTTTTTCATTTGTCCAAATGCTATCCCATAAGTATCTAAATTTGCTAGGTGTTTAAGGCTTAGACGGTCACTTTACGGCAATTCGTTATCCAATTCGAGCTGAGACCGGTGCCGATTTTGCTATTATGTTCGACGATGTTAAGTATGAAGATCCTTATGACCTCATTGATGCTATTTGGTGCCACTGCAACTCAAGCTGCTGGGATGTGCGAACATATCTTTACCAATGAGCCCTCGACATACTACCAATCTTCCCGCCAATTCATCGGTAGCGAATTCAACCTCGTCTTGAACGATGTGAACATGGCCTTGTTCGATCGCCTTGTGAATAAACAATCTGATTACACCCTTGCAGACCAAAAAGCATTTTCTCAGCTGCTTCGCGATTTGGCATTTAGTGATACCAATCAAAAACGACAGGCTGAAATTGTACTCGACAGAAATATATCATTAGAAGAAGCCACTGCTTTAAGAGTTGCACGAGCCCTGGGGCGCACTGAAAACGGAAAAAAAGAGGATTTACTGGCTTACAGTGGCAACTACACTTCGGATCAAATTGCCCGCAAAGATCGAATTCTTGAACTCACTGGATTTTCCTTGGCTGAGCGCTTGGCCCTACAGGGAAACAAACTGGTTGATGATATTCTGACTCGGTACACAGCTGAAAACTTAATCTGGGATAATATCTCAAAAACTCCAGGTCAGGCTGTTGCGATGAACCGCGAGGTTATGGCGCAGATGAATGCTTTATCCCTGCAATCTTCCAAGGACGGGGCAAAATCAGGCCTTAAAGCAAAGGAAGCCAAGGCCCTGTATGAAGAAGTCACCCGTCACCCCATAGCGCGGCTGATGAATGTGAAAAAGTATGACCCTGATAGCGCCATGGGCTTCTGCTTTGGTCGCGCCATGACAGCGCACTTTGAAGCTTTGCGCATGGGTGTCGCCAAAGAATCGATTCGCAAAGTTTATGTTGTTGGCGCCATGAAGGCCTTGGTTGGAGATATCGTTTGGCAATTTCACGTTGCCACAGCTATTAAAGGCACCGACGGCGGCTGGTGGGTGATTGACCCCTTCTTTGGCAAGGTCGTGAAGCTGGAAAAATGGTATGAACGCATGTACAGTCACGACAAGAACGGGACTTTGCGGCTCTATGTCTCCGATGCCAATCGCCTGGGGGCGACCAGTGGCGGCCACTATGATAAATCTCATTTGATGATGGATTTCTATAATGGCTATTTCAAAGATCTCTTCAACTACTATGACTTGAAGGCCAAAAATCAGATTCCAGCCAAACCCCTCCAGATCAAAGCGATGGACTGGGCTTTATCAGTCATTAACCTTGGCATCTAAGTCTGTCGACTCCATAGACAGTCATAGTTTTCTTTCAACATTAGCAGTTTGAAACAAACCAAATCTTAACAAGTGCTACATTCACCTTTACGAGGTGAACTCTGAAAGCGCTTATCGTTGGGCTCATTTTCAGTCTTGGCTTGTCTGCTTATGCAGAAGAAAAGACTGAAAGCCTTTATAAATTTAATCCGGTCACCAGTGCTTCCGCAAGAACGCTGCCGCAATGGCATGTGGCTTTCCAAAAAGCCGGCGGCGCCAATATCAACTCGAATTTTCTGGCAAACTCCCTGAGCATCGGGATCTTGCCTCGCTTTGAAATGGGCGTGATTCCCCTTTTTTACACCAATAAAAACAGTTCCAACTACACTGGTAAAGTAAATTTCTGGAAGGGCGATCAGGTGGACTGGGCTTTCTCCTTCACCGAGGCTCGCTTTCGAACCGAAATAAAGCAAAACGCGCAGGTTATTGAAAGACCAGATCTGATTTTAAGATCCATGCAACTGGGACTAAACTATCGTATTCCTGACTCTGATTTCACGATCTCCCCTTTTGTAACTTCCGTCTCTGGATACCTGAATTCAAAGGATGCCGTTGCGTTCATTTACTCATATGAAATAAAAACTGAATGGGGCCTCGACATGCAATGGAATTTCCAGGATCGACAGTGGTTGACTTTAGGTTATGGCTTTTTGCGCAACTCCGGGATCTCTGCCTACGAAATGATGAGCTCTGGCTTTGGCTTCGCCTGGTCGTTTTTCCGGCCCAAGGAGTTGTTCTCGCGACCTTCGGTAGGGCTTTACTACACCCCAGAAACAGCTAATACATTGTTCCTGGCAACATCCACCTTTTACGAATTTTAACCATTGAGGCGATCATGTTTGTAAATACAATCAAAATCAGCAATGACAGCAATACGCTTCAAGAGGAATTTATGTCCATTGCCTTGAACATCTCCGAGATGCTCAAGGGCGAAGGCAAAACAGTTCGTCCTTTCGTTGAAGGACTGCCTCATTTCTCAAAACTACCAACAGAGAAAAAGCTGCACATCATTCAACAGGTGCGTTTTTACCAGGAGCTTTGCCAAGGGCAACTGAATGATGGATATAAAATCAGTGACAGCCCTACGTTTACCTGGAGAGCATTTCGTCATTTGGGCTTGGCACCCTGCAAGGACTTTTTTAGCTTCCTTACCCAGGACGACATCGTAGAGATCTATTCCAAGGACCAAATTCAGCTTTTCCGAAACTTTACGTTCTTTGACTTCTGTTCTTACACACTGGAGGAGCTATACACCTTTGAATGGTGGAACCTTTTTCAGAGGGAAGAAAAGCACACACAGATGATTCTGGACGAAGTCGCCAAGGTGATTTCCGGTGAAATCCAAAGCACTTATGAACCCGGTCTGCCTGCCCACGAGCTTCGTGAGATTCGTTCTGCGGAGAGGTACTCCATGACCATGAGCTTGCGCTGCCTGGCTCCTGTTTATAAGAATAAACAGATTGAGGGACTCGTTGTATTGGAACGCGCCAGAATTCTAAATAACTAGCGACCACAATTCATTCTATCGGGGTCATGTCGCCACGCAACGGCGACGCCTGCAACCTGTCATTTACAGGGGAAACACGCTCCCCGTTTTCACTTGCCTTTCACTGCGCTTGAAACATTACTCATTGCCGAGGTCTCCTGCTAGCCTTTCGACACCCATGAAAGGAGC
This sequence comes from Bdellovibrio sp. GT3, assembly GCF_037996765.1. Taxonomy (NCBI): domain Bacteria; kingdom Pseudomonadati; phylum Bdellovibrionota; class Bdellovibrionia; order Bdellovibrionales; family Pseudobdellovibrionaceae; genus Bdellovibrio; species Bdellovibrio sp. GT3. The sequence goes on from NZ_JBBNAD010000006.1 coordinate 404,204, forward strand.
TTCCATTGAGACATCTACTTGTTCTTCCATTTTTGACTCTTGCGAGTTTCGCCGCCCAAGGTAGCGATATCTCCAGTGATAAAGCCAATATCAAATCTTTCCAAGGTTGCTTTGAAGTGAGTTTCAACTTCGTTGAAACATTCCCTTTGATTGAGGGTTATAAAACCACTGCACCTTACCATTCCAAAGCTTTGGAATATGTGGTTGTCGATCAAGAGGCTGACAAAGAAGTGGGTTTGCAACACATCCTACTGGTGGGTAAAGACGGAAAAATGACACTAAAACACTGGCGTCAAGAATGGCACTACGAGCCGACTTCCGCATTGGAGTTCAAAGGTAACAACACTTGGCAACAAAGAACACTGACGGTGGAAGAATCCGAAGGTCGCTGGTTGCAAAGCGTGACTCAGGTCGACGATGCGCCAAGATATGAATGCGCTGCCAAGTGGGTAAGCACTGGTGAAAGCAAGTTCTGGGAATGCACGTCCTGGAATCCACTTCCTCGCCGTGAATACACAAAACGCAGTGACTATCAGGTGATCGAGCGTCGTAATCGTCAAATGATCACAAAAGACGGCTGGATCCACGAACAAGACAGCCAAAAGCTTCGCCTAAACGGCGAAACTGCGACGGCCTTCACTAAAGAGCGCGGCGAGAACATCTACAAACGCGTTGATGATTCCAAATGTCAGGCGGCTGCCACTTGGTGGAATGACCACAAAGACGGCTGGAAAGTGATTCGCGCCAGCTGGGCGAAAGTTCGCGCTGAAAATCCAAAATTGAAATTGAACTTTAAAGATCCAGAGGGCGACCTTTGGCAAAAGCTTTTCGCACTGGAAGACACTGCGAAAACAAATGGCTGGCCGGAAAACAAACTGGCTAAAGAATCTGAAGCGATGATTCGCACCTACGTAATTCAATAAATAAAAAAACCCAGCTCTGATAAAGCTGGGTTTTTTATGCCTAAAAACGCTTACTCGTAAACGAAGTCTGGATAGTAGATTTGAACACGAGCCAGGTATTCCGAAAGAGCTTTGGGGCTTTTTTGATTGATTTGTACTCCACGCAAAAGATAAGGCGTTGCCTGCTCAAGGGCTACACCCGACTGAGTCATCAGTAGTAAGGCATTGGTGATATTCGTGGCACTCGCCGACGCTTCACCTTTTTCATCAAAGGAAAATTCAAGATCCAGTGCTTTTCCCAGCACCTCTGCTTTCTGATCCGCAGGTATATCCAGGGCATGAACCAGATTTAAAGTCATCTGATGAATGAAAGGATCCTGTTTCAAAATAGCATCATTTAACAGAATTTCCTTCACAACTTCCTCTTTGTTATCATTCAAATCAGAAATCATAGTTCCCATAAATTCATAAAATTCAGGGGTGTTCTCCATTACCAAACCGGCAGCAATGTAGTGGCGAATTTGATTCACTGACTTGTTTTTGGGAAGCATACCTTCCAGTTGCGCATTAAGCTCGGCCACGTCCTCGTTTTTAAGCAGCTTTTCACTGAAATACTTTTTATAAAAAGGACTCTGACCTTGAACCTCTTCCGTCGATGGCAAGCTGCCTTTAGAGGCTTCGTCGTCAGCACTGACCGATGCCGGGGACCGGCCACTGGATCGAGTTCCCGTGACCTCCTGAAGCCCTTGCAATGGTTCAATGCCAGCGCTGTCTGGCTGATTTTTTTGCAAACCCCAATAACAAAGCAGCCCCAGAAATCCAAATGATGCAGCCACAACTTTAACGTTCATCGAATTATCTTCCCAATTTATAGGACCCGGCAATTACGCCCGGTGTACTTTTTGAAATGTATCCCGCAGAACCCTTCGCATAACCAATCGAGGTTCCTGCGATCGTTACATCGTACACTCGTCCCCAAGGATCATAAATTTTCATATAGGGTCCATCATTGCCGTTTACCGCAATCGTATGACCGCCATACTTATTGTTCACATTTAGCAGGTTGAAAGTTCTTAGCTGAAAAAAGCTGCCTGCAGACGGAATAGCGACATAGCTCGAACTTCCGTCGATCGATTTAAGGCCACGAAGTAAGTTGTCGTAAGAAGTTCCACCATTTTTAATACCGGTTCTTGCGGCTTGCAGTATAGAAACAAGGAACTCATTGACGTGATTCGACGACCCAAGCCCTTGTTCTACGGCGCGCCCTTTTACAGACATTGCCATTGCAACACCACCACACCAACCTGTATCCCATCGCAAACTCAATCCATAGCGAAGATTAATGAATTCCAACAGTCCCATATTATACAGGCCCTTATCGAAACCCAACGCCGTTTGATTCATTCTGGCGTCAGCATTGCTTGCATTGCTACCGTAGGATTTCACCCACGTCGTTCCTTGCAGAACCTTGCCATTGGAAGTGTCGATCTGTGATAGCAATGGCATCTTGCTGTGAACACAGATTGAAGAACTGCTGCAGTTATTGGCCGGGGCAATCCCCGTCTTGCTCATGGCCATTGTTGGTAATTTAAATTTTCCCGATCCCGTCAGAAGTGGATTCTCACCACCCGTGGTTGAAAGACCGTGAACATAGATTGCTTGCCCATTGAATTCTTTCGCTTGCTCCGCTGAAATATTGAAACTGTAGCGATGACCCAGTCCAGAGGTTTTGCAGAATTTGGAAGTTGCGGTATTTTTAGAAAGATTCGCCAGCGCACTGCCAAGAAAACGACCTGGTCCAGCGGGTCCTCCGACATACACATGTACATAATTTGAGCTCTTAGCATAGGTGTCGCACGACCAACCTTGCACTTTGTAACCACCACCGCTGCCTGGCATACTTTCCACTTTTCCCGCGATACCAGGAGTGCGGTAGTTGCCCGAATTGGTGATCAAAAGATGCGGCCCATTTGATTCCGAAATCCCGTGGATATAAATGGCTTTATCCGGAAAGCTGTTATACCGACTGGCCGGAATTTGAAAAGTAAAGCGATGGGCAATTTTACCCGCCGTCTGGCATGCATTTGCCACCGCGGCATCACTGGCTTCCGTCGTGTAAATGTTTGCGATAAAAGTGCCTGAGCCAGCGGGCCCTCCGAAATACAGATGAACGCTATTCGACTTAGGCACACTCCTGTCGCAGGCCCAACCTTTTACTATTAGGGTACTGCCCGATCTGGTGGGTGCTTCAATAAAGCCTTTAATCTGACTGCTTAACACCGACACTTTTCCAGTCGATCCAGACAGACGAAATTTTCCGGAATTCAATAGCAACAGATTGCTACCGTTGGAGGCAGAGATACCATGCACGTAAATTGATTTGTCAGCAATACTACTAACTCTGCTCAAGGGCACTCGAATGTTAAAACGATGGGCGATTTTGCGCGTGGTCTGACATAGATTATTCACGGCATCTTCATTGGCGAAATTGGCTGTTACTCCCGTGATTCCAGTACCAGAACCAGCGGACCCACCGACATACAGATGCACATCTATGGATTTTTGAACGCTTTTATCACATGCCCAACCGTAGACGACAAAATCACTGCCCTCGACCTTCACTCCATCGACATAACCAGTGATTTCACCTGTGGTGGCATTTGTAAAAAGAAAAGATAATCCAGCTCCAACCGACAGCATGGCCAGCAGCGCTTTATTCTTCCGTTTCATTGTATTCCCCCACAAGCAAGATTATCCAAATCCGTAAAGGTTAACAATGAAACCCGGCCCCGCTGTTTCAATTTGGAATATCAAAAGTGTTCGGGGGCAATCTTTCATCCCGACCGAAAATCTTTAGGCCCGAATAGTTTATTTACTCATCTTGGGTGTCGAACTATTTTACGTGAAAAAAACACCCTCTCTGTCGAGGAGATGCGCGTTCTTTACCTCACGAAAGGCGTTTATTAGGTTTCCTTAGCGAGACGGTAAATTCCCCTTGCGGAAAGTGGCCCCTCTTGGCAAATTACCGCCCATGGAAAATCCTTCTTTAAAACGCCCCGAACTTCTCCTTCCTGTTGGTACCAAGGATATGGCTTTGGCAGCCATTCACAATGGTGCTGATGCTATTTTTATGGGCGTCCCGGGTTTTAATGCCCGCGGCAGAAGTCACGATTTCCAAATCGAAGAGGTCAAAGACATCATCGACACCTGCCATCTTCATGGTGTGAAAGTAAACCTCGCATTTAACATTCTGATTTTCCAAAACGAACTTCGCGGCGCCGTGGAGGTTCTGGAGAAGATCCTGCCCCTAAAACCTGACGCCTTCATCGTTCAAGATTTGGGTTTGATCCGCTTGATCCGCCAAATGGCTCCTGATCAACGCATCCATGGCTCCACCCAAATGAGTGTCACCAATGCCGAAGCCATCCATTGGCTGGAGGATTTGGGCATTCAACGTTTCGTTTTGGCGCGTGAGAACTCCCTTAAAGAAATTCACTCCATCAAAGCAAATACAGCCAAAGAAATCGAAGTCTTCGTTCACGGTGCTTTGTGCGTAAGTTACTCGGGCCAGTGCTTCACCTCGGAAGGTATCGGCGGGCGTTCCGCCAATCGTGGTCAATGTGCGCAAAGCTGCCGCTTTACCTACGAAATGCATGTCGATGGCGAAAAGCGTGATCTAGGTGGCAAGTCCTTCCTGGTTTCTCCGCAAGACCTTTGCGGTATCAACGAAGTTCCAAGCCTGCTGGAAGCCGGAGTTGACTGCTTCAAGGTCGAAGGCCGTTTGAAAACTCCTGAGTACGTGGCAACTGCAGCCCGCAGCTTTGACGAAGCCATCACCTCTGCCCAAAACAACCAATCCCTGAAAAGTCCGATCCATTTGAAAAAACAAATGGCCACGGCATTTTCGCGCGGTTTTTACAGCGGTTGGTTCCACGGCGTAAATCACCAGGAACTGGTTGAAGGCACGTTCAGTGCTCACCGTGGTTTTGAATTCGGAAAAGTAATCAAAGTAAATCCAACATCCCTGGAAGTTGAAATAACTGAAGACAAAGCCCAGCAAGGCCTTAAAGCAGATTTCATCCAGCCAGGTGATGGTATCTTGTGGGTTTATAAGGACCGTAGCGGAGCCGACGCTGAAAAAGGCGGATTCGTTTTCGGTGTCAAAGCTTTGTCGCCTCGTCGCTTTGCTTTGGAATTCTCCAGAGATATTTCGCTGGAAGGTTATTACAACGGCGCTCGCGTATTCTATAATCATGATAAAGATCTCAAAAAAGACGTCTCATTGAGTGTCGAGGACAAGCAACGTAAAAAACGTTTGCCTGTCACGGTTCGCGCTGAAGCGTCCCTGGGTAAACCGTTGACGGTGCAATACTCTGACGGCAAATACACCGTTGTTGCAGCCTCAGAAAATATCTGTGAGCCGGCAAAAAACAAAGGTCTGAACTCTTTGGATTTGCGTGAAGAGCTTTTCGCACTGACCGGCAGTCCTTTCCGTGGCGAAGGTTTCGAGTCTGAACTTGATTCCACAACTCCCCTGTTCCTGCCCAACAAACAAGTCAAAGAACTGCGCCAGAAATTGGTCAAGGAATTGACGGACCTGCGCATTCAAAATGGCGCAGCTCCAAAGATGGCAGCGCAAGACCAAGTCATGAATTGGATTTCCGGCAAAAAGATCACAGACCGCAAGGCTCAGGGTCTTAAGTTCAATCTTTTACTTCGCGATAAAGGCCAGGCTGACGATGTCGCTGAAGCCATTAAAAATGGCGAACTAAAAACAACTGATATCAATTTGGCTATTTTGGACTTTGAATTCGGTTTGGATTTTGCGCCAAGCTTGAATACTTTAAAAGAATCAGGTCTTAAAGTCGGCGTCGCGACGACGCGTATTTTGAAGCCGAATGAGCACCGCAATGTGAAGCACCTATTGAGCATGAACCCGGACGCCATTTTGGCAAGAAATTTGGGCGCCGTTCAATACCTTCAAGCCAATAACTACCAGGGCGAAATCCTGGGCGACTTTAGCTTGAACGTGGCGAACCACCTAACAGCGCAGTATTTGCTCGACAAGGGCCTTTCCAGCGTTTGTTTGGGTTACGACCTGAACAACGTACAGGTCAGCGAACTGATCCAGGCTGGTCAAGCGGAGCGCTTTGAAGTCACCGCTTACCAATACATGCCAAGCTTCCATATGGAGCACTGTGTATTCGCGGCATTCTTGTCTAAAGGTTCAAGCTTCAAAGATTGCGGCAAGCCTTGTGAAAAGCATGACGTAAAATTGAAGGACCAATTCGGCAACTGGCATCAAATCAAGCCCGATCAGGAATGTCGTAATACGATGTACAACGGAACTTCACAGTCTGCAGCTCGCTATGTGAAAGAATGGGAAAGCCATGGCCTGGGTTTCATCCGTTACGAAGCACTGAAAGAGCGTGGCGCTGAACTGATCAAGAAGATCCAGGCGCACGTGGACTTTATCAGTGGCAAAAAAGAATTGGATGCTTTGATTAAAGATCTGGGTAACGTTGAAAGCTATGGTTTGTCTGAGAGCCATTTCCAAAGAGAAAAAGAATACCAAAGCAGAAAGAAGTAGTCGATAACATCGACTACTTTAGTCTACTCCGGCGGAGCCGGAGTGTAAACCAGCTATGTATGCTTGGATTTCAGGTACTTTTCGTATTCACGCAAAACCGAACTCATCACGCCCTTTAAAAGAGTATCGAACTCAGGGTCCTGACCTTGCTTCCCATCCAGGTTTACAAAGTCCGCCATAATTATATTTTCACGTTCGGCATTGAAGAACGGCAGGTTCTGCTCTTTTTTGATTTCCCAAATCGCCATCGTCAAATCACGACGACGCGCCAGCAATGCATGCATTTCTTTATGAACCTGGTCAATTTCCTGACGAAGACTGTCGATGGTTTTCATAATAACTGCCTTTTAAATCTAAAAATTAATCCAAACGGAACAACGCGAACTTCAAGTAACGAAGCTCTTCCATTGCCAACGGATACGGATGATCCACGGGTTGCCCACCAATATACACCAGCGTCGCCTTTTTACGGGCGCGTGAGAACGCTTCCTGACAAATATCCATGAAAGCCTTCGTGGAAATGTGGCTTGAACACGAACTTGCCGCAAACAACCCCTCAGGGTTCACCAGCTTGATCGAGTTCGAGAACACCTTGGCATAAGCTGCAGTCGCTTGCTCCACCGATTTTTCATTCGGAGCAAAGCTTGGGGGGTCTGTGATCACGATGTCGTATTTTTTCTTTTCAGCATTTAATTGCTCTAGATAAGCAAATGCATCGGTGGCGATGTCATGGTGAACGGTCTCAAGTCCATTGATTTCAAAGTTACGGGCCACCGCCTGGATTGCGACCTTGGCGATATCCACGCTGGTTACTTCCTTTGCGCCGCCCTTGGCAGCAAAAATTGAAAACCCACCGGTATAGCTGAACAGGTTCAAAACTGTTTTATCTTTTGCAAAATTTTGGATCATCTTGCGATTGTCACGTTGATCCAGGAAAAAGCCCGTTTTCGCAGCATCGCGGATATTAGAGGCGAACAGAACTCCATTTTCCAGAAACTGAACCTCTGGAGCCAGGGTGCCCACGATATTGGTGCCCTTTTCATCGGCATCATTGCGGCGCTTAAGGTAAACGCATTTGATCTGCGGGAAGGCCGCCTGGATCTTTTGCGCGATCACTGGCGCATGCCAGGTTTTTTCCATGACCGCGTGGTCATGCTTAATAACCGCCGTGTCGTTGTAAATATCCACGATAAGCCCTGGTAGACCATCCCCCTCCCCGTTAATCAAACGGAAGGAGTTCGTGACCGCAAGGTCGAAGGTTCTACGAATTTCTACGGCTTTACGGAACTGACTTTCAAAGTACAGTTCCAGAGTGCGCTTCATGTTGTTGCGTCTAAAAATCGGCTCATCCGCCAATACCAGCACGCGGAAGCGCAGCTGGGTGTCCCCTTGCCAGATCCCCAAAGCCAGGGTTTCGCCCTTGAAATTCAACAGGTGAATCCCTGATTTAAAGGGCTTGCTGTCATCAAAACAGTTCGCAAAAATCCAACGATGGCCCTGCTTTAAGTGCTTGGTAACGTCGCGCTTAAGCTCAATAGTTTTAATCTCGTCTTGAAAAGTAACGGCAGCATCGCTCATCGAGGGTCTCCAGAGGACATCGTTTTATGTCAAATCCCGTCTCATCACAAGGGGTTATCTGTCACCCTCTGGCAGCTTGGTAAATTTACAGGAATGCCCCCTGGGATGCACAATATTTGACTCACAGATCATTCTAAACGACTCTCACGCCCATGAAGTCAGCTCTCCTTGATCAAAAATTCTGGCGCAGTTTCGCCAAAAACCATTGGGAAAAAAAGCCCCTCCTTTTACGAAACGTAAAATCGGGTCTATTGGAAATGAGTGCCGCTGAAATCTTTGATCTGCTGGTTTTATTTGCTGATCGCTGCCGTGAATTGAACGACCCTACGGGCTTCAAATTTTATACGGAAGGAGTGAAGGCAGATGCAGAGGACGTTTTGTATGTGCTTCCCCTGAAATCAGACAAGTCTCTTGCTGGTTATCACAAACGCATGAACTCGCAATTCCCGGATTATTGCCTGGTGTGCGACGAGCTTTTGCAAGTGAATCTTAAAAAGCAAAATCTGCTGACTGAATTCACCGACGAACTGTATCGCCATGTAGGGTTTCCCAATCGTTTCTCTGAAATGGGCCTTTATCTTGGCAACTACAAGAAAACTCCTTTCGGTGTCCACGTAGACTCCTGCGGTGTTTTCAGCTTTCCCGTGGCTGGAACAAAAAAATTCCGCCTGTGGAGTGCGGCGTACGGTGACCAGCACCCGGAATTGGATCGCACCTTCAATTATGAAAAGCACAAAAAGCACTCGCAGCTTTTGGAAGTCGGCCCTGGAGACATGACCTACTGGCCTTCATCAGAGTGGCATATCGCTGAATCTGACGGCTCCTTCAGTGCAACTTGGTCCCTGGGTGTTTGGGTGGATAAACAGCATAAGGACATGTTTTCGGATTCCTTAAAAAATCTGCTTGATGCCAAGCTGGGTGCCGCAGGCACCCAAGTGACAACGACCTTTAAATCCTTGCACGGTAACTCGGGCGAAGTCACAGAGCTTCCTCCGGCCTACGTTCAGTCACTTAAGCTTTTGCAAAAAATGAATCCCCTGGAGTTGCAAGATGCTCTTTTGCAAGATTGGATGAAGCACATCTCGCTTCAGGGTTTTAAGTCGATGCCGGTTGATGCGGCAAAAATAACAGCAAAATCAAAAATCCAATTGCGCCACGAAAAGTCCCTGATCCTGTGGCAGCAAAGTCTTGTAAATAAAAAGAATCACCATATCGCTTTCGGTGGTGCTTTGCTGGAAAGCTCCTCAGCCAATCTGCTTAAGCTGATTAAGGATCTGAATACCGGCAAAGCTTGCGCAGTGAATTCATACCTCAAGGGCACCCAACTGAAAAAGGATCTTTCACTGTTGCAAGTACTGGCTGATGCCGGCGCCTGTGCACAGGTGTGCATGGAAAAATCCACACGCCCTTGATCAACCGGTGGAATCCCTCGGAAAGTGTGCTAAAGACCGCTCCGATATGCTTAAAACATCCTATCGGGACCTATTACTTCAAGAGCTGGAAAAGCGCGTTGCCAACAATAGCAACTATTCCAAAAGAGCCATGGCAAGACAGCTCAAAATCTCTCCGTCCATGATGTCGGCCATTCTGAATGGCAAAAGAAATCTTTCCCCTAAAAGCGCTTTGGATATCTCAAAAGCTCTAAAATTCGACAAAAAAACGACCGAATACTTTGTGACCCTGGTCCAATACGAAGCCGCCATGAATGACGATGCAAGAACCTTTCTTTTGGAGAAGATTCAGAATCTGGCTCCGCGGGCGCAAACTCAGAAATTGGACGTCGACATTTTCAATATGATTGCGGAGTGGTACCACGTACCTATTTTGCAAATGACCCATACAACGAATAATGACCTGAGCATTGATTCCATTGCGAAATATATGGGCATTTCCAAAGCCATGGTGACCAAAGCATTGGAACGCTTGCGCCGTCTGGAACTTCTTAAGGAAGACGAAAATGGCGTCTTACGCGCCAGCAAAAGCGCCGTGATGACTTCGTCGCCAATCCCAAATCAGGCACTGCGCCACTTTCACACTCAGATGCTGCAAAAGGCATCGACGGCTTTGGAACACCAAGGCAATCACGAAAAATTCGTCGGTTCAGAGACCTTCGCCTTTGACGAGAAAGATCTGGCTAAGGCCAATGAAATCCTGGAAGAATGCTTCTCTAAAATCGTGCGCCTGGCCGCGAATCAAAAAAGCAAAAGAAATGTCTATCACTTGGGGATTCAACTGTTCCGAGTCAATGAGGTGTCATCATGAAGTCCGTTTTTTTATGTCTGGTTCTATTTTTAACCTGTGGCTTTATCGACGACACTTCTTTTGGCACTCGCGGCGGCGGCAGCGGTGTCAGATCTGAAATCCGTAGATTGGGCAACGAAATATTTACGGTTTTGCTCCCTGATCGCACCATTACGGTTCAGGGGCAAAACATCGATCTTGCTCCCTTGCAAAGCATCTTCAACGACGCCTTGTTTGAAGTAAAATCAGATCTGCGTATCGGCAACGGCACCGTCGATGCGATTAACTATCCCCGCCAAAACGTCATTGAGATCAATCGTGACACGTGGATCTTTCTGGAATTGAACGTAAAACGCCAACTGATTCTTCATGAACTGCTGGGTTTAGCCCGCATCAATGACTCTGATTACCGCGTCTCGGAAGCACTGTTGAGCAAGTTTCGCGCTTTATCCAGCGCGACCCCTTCGGAATGCGGCGTGGAGCGCTACAGTGCCGGCATTGAAGCTTTCACGATTTACTCGCTGTTAAAAAAATTCGTCAATTCCAAAAATGAAGTACCGCCGATTGAACAGGTCACCTGTATAACGGATCCTTGGCAAAACAGAACGAGATGTAAATCAACGAACAACGCAATCTTGCATTCGCCGGCGGACAATGAATTGCTTTTGGGAATCTTAAAGAGCATGGGAATCGCACCGACCAGCGCCAACGGCGTCACGGAAGTTTACACTGCCCGCACCATCAAATGCCTGGCCTCCCCGTATGCTGATTCATACGAATGCATCGTTGTCGCCGACTGGCTTAAGAGCTGTCCTTAGGATACATTTTTGGGATGGAATTTGTTCATGGGACGCACATGGTGCACTCGTGTGGACAGTTTATTTCCAAACGAGTCGGGCTTCCCCATTTATGTACCCAATCACTTCGCATAACATTTTAATATGAAAATCACGTTGAATGTTTTTGCTGTAGTGTACCTGACTCTGTTCACGACTAATTCCGCCCAAGCAATCAACTGGGGAAACTCCACTCAGAATCCCGGTGACTACACGGCCCTGGGCACTGTGAACATCACAGGAACTGTAAACTTAAATCCAGGCACTTATACCTTTCAGACTCTCAATGTGAATTCCGGCAGAACTTTAAAAATTCTTTCAGACACTGCGGCTGGCACTGGTGTGATCATCAATGCAACAACTGTCTCAGTCATTGGTTCCGTCAATGGCGATGGCACCGGTTACTCGGGAACTCAAGGCACCTCTCCTGGACTCATCTATCCCGTCCCCTGGAATGCTTATTACGGCGGTGGCTGCCATGGTGGCCTGGGCGGAATGGGTAATGGGGTTATCGAGCTCTGCACACCCTATGGCAGTTCCCAAAGCCCGACAACATTGGGTTCGCCGGGTGGCTTCGGAGACAGCTCCGGAGCTGGCGGGGGTGCCGTTAAATTCAATGTCTCTGGTACGATGTCAGTCACCGGTACAATTTCCATGAACGGCATAGCCGCGACCACAAACATGGGCGGCAGCGGTGCCGGAGGAAGTGTCTGGATTGTCACTAATTCCCTAGCAGGAAACGGAACCATCAGAGCCAATGGCGCCAATGGTTATGATGATACTTCTACCGGCTCTGGTGGTGGTGGACGCGTTTCCATTCACTATGCCTCCACCACATTTAGCGGAAACGTCCAAAGCAGAGGTGGAACTGGAGATCGCTACTGGGATGCCTCTGTCGGATCCTTGTGGTGGATCGACACTGTTAACAATGATTTACTTATTAACGATAACTCCACCATTTCCAACGGGACTTACAACTTTCGTAATATCACCATCACCAGCAGCGGATACTTATGGAATGATGGCCATGGTTCAAAAACCGAGACCGGTACAGGTGCGGGAGTGTTTGTCACACCTGCTGATGGTTGTCCACCCGCCGGTACAGGAGCCGCACATGGAGGCCGTGGTAATTTCTGGCATGCGGCGAGAAGCAAACCCTATGGCAACATGCTTCAACCCATCACCATGGGATCTGGTGGTGGACACGGCGAAGGCAATGGCGACACCTCTCCGGGCGGCCGCGGGGCCGGGGCAATCAAATTGGAACTTTCCGGAACTTTAACGGTAGACGGAACCTTGGCATCAGACGGATGGGGCGCCCCTTATTTCTGGAATGCAAATTATCCAGGCGGTGGATCCGGTGGCAGCATTTGGATCATCGCAAATTCAGTGGTTGGTTCAGGAAATATATTTGCAAGAGGTGGTTACGGTGCAGGCGATACGGATCCCCCACCCGGCGGCGCTGGCTCTGGAGGACGTATAGCTATTTACTACGCGACTACTTACAGCAGTACCTTAAACATTGCCGTTAACACCAATACCTATGGAGTTACCGAAGGGTCGTCACCAGGTTCCGCAGTCGTCATTAACACCACCTCCAATGATCTGCTATTCCCCACCACCAGCACCCTTCAAAACGGTACTTATACATTTAACAACGTAACTCTTGCCGCGGGAGCCGTCGTCACGGCGATTGAAGGAAGCGACGCCAACACCGGAACCGGCAAAGGTCTTACCAACAACACTTATGGTAGTGGCGGTGGATACGGCGGCAAAGGTGGCACCAGTTACAGTGGTGGTTTATCGGGTGGAAACACCTACGGCAGCTTGGACTACCCGACTGATCTTGGCTCCGGCGGTGGTGGCTGCAGCAGCAACGGTTCGGGCGAGGGTGGAATCGGTGGCGGAGCCGTGCGCTTTATCATCGCCAACACTTTAACGATCAATTCCGGCGCGCAGCTCTCTGCGACTGGTGGTCAAAGCGTCGGTTACCTTGGTTGCGGTGGCGGCTCTGGCGGTAGTATTTGGATCAACACTAAAAATCTAGTTTCAGTGACAAATGGAATCGCGGCCCTGGGAGGCTCCGGCAACCCAACGCCGGGGGATCCTTATGGAGCCGGTGGTGGCGGTGGTCGCATCGCGATTTACTATTCAGGAACCTATTCCGGCACTTTGAATGTGACTGGGGGAACATCGGCCTACACCAACGGAATTGGAAAAGACGGAACAACAACAGTGAAGCTCATTCAAAGCATTGTTCCGCACTTTTTCCGCGGGTATTAGAACGTCACATTATTGGTTGATTCGCACTTTCACGTGAGTGCATTCCAGAGGGTTGATCAACTCTGCTGTATCTGCTGCAATCCAACCTTCGTCGCCTACAGAGGACGAAAAACCAGAATCGATGGAAACTGCGAAAATCTCGGACTTGTTATTTGCAAATAAAAGGTACTGTGAGCTTGCACTGTCTTCACAGATTTGCGCCTCAACTGTTCCATTGTATAGAAGCCCTTGGGACACTTGAACGTCTCTGATCAACTGACGAAGTGCCTGACCAGAGCTTGCTTGAGCTGAGTTAAAAGCAAGTATGGAAGTAAGGGTGATCACCAAATTTAAAGCTTTCATAAAATCTCCTGTTTTTTTGGGTTTCAGGTACGAGGAGATTTTTACCACAGCTTGTATCACTGCCCGATTGTTTCTGCCTCAAAGTGCGGCAATACTGCCGCACCTTGAACCATCTACACCTGAGGATTTTGCGAAGCCTGTTGGCGTGGGGAGCTTGCTGGTGGGATCTTTAAGCTTTGCCCCGGTTGAATTTTATTTGGGTCAGAGAGGATATCGCGATTCGCTTCAAAAATTGCTTCGTACTTACTGGAGTCTCCATAAAATTGTTTGGCAATTTTTGACAATGTATCCCCGGCCTTCACCGTATAGGTTTGCGCTGCTGCCTGGCTGCTTGCGGTTGCACTGCTGGCAGGGGCTGCATTCTGGGCAACGGGACGGATTGACTGTTCCGGAGCTTTTTCATCCTTCTTACCATAAAGCTTTTCAGCTCCATCTTTGATGAAATCGAACATTCCCATAAGGACCTCCTATTTTGTCGTATTCCAATATCAGGCTAATCCCGTAGCCCGTCGTTACAAGGCTGGCTGTCAGTAATCATGGAGTACACTGGACCTGCCGGAGCATTTTCTGACAATGACAACTACCTTGGTATGGTTTTAGAGACATGATTGACCTTCCTTCATCCTGATCCTGATCAAGAACGTAATTCCTAGCAGAACAATCCCCAGCTAGCCAGTCACAAATACTTGCAAAGCACGAGGGCGGACTAAAAGTTCGACCGGTGTTTTGGTCTTGATATCTCCGTCAACATCCACGCTCATAGTGTGCTTTGTGCGAATTGACATCTTTTTGCCACTTAGAATCGTCACCGGATGATTCTTTTTGAACTTCCCGCTTAGCAAAGAGGGTATCAAAGCAAAGCCCTGCCACCAATTATCAACCTCTGTGCTCAACGCATGCAACTCTTCGTCTTCCAAGCTTGCATCCTCATGAATCACCAACCCATTTCCATAATTTCTGCCATTACACACAGAAAGCTGCCAGGAATAGGCCGTATGAACTTCGCCCTCACAGTCGATGCGAATTTTAAAGGGGGACATACGAGCGCCAACTTTAAAAGCCGTCAGCACAAAGGCGAAGACCCCGAGAAGCTTTTTCAAATCCGATCGCACCACTCGATTCACCTGTGTGCTAAGCCCCATACCGATAACGTTGACGAAGGGAATATCGTTGGCGACACCCACGTCGATCCTTTTTGTTTGCCCTTCCACAAGCAATGCCAGGGCTTTCTTATAATCCGTTGGGATTTCAAGTGACCTCGCCAGATTATTCGCTGTTCCCAAAGGTATTAGAAGCAATGGCATCTCGAACTTCATTAATGCGGGCAAGGCCTCGTTGACAGATCCATCCCCGCCCCCGATCAAGACCACGGGTTTTTGCCCGCTGAACTTGGCAATGACATCTATCAGCTTTTCCTTGTGCGGATCAAAACTGGAATTCAACACATTGAAGCCTTGGTCCTTCAACCAATTTTTTATTTCAGTATCAAGCTGATTGCCCTGACGTGCCTTGGGGTTGACGAATACTAAGATATTTTTCATAACTATTGGATGAAGCGAGTGTTACACATTTCTGATCTTCACTTTGGCCGAATCCATCCTCCTGCAATCAAATCGCTGGAACTATTTTTAAGTAACGATTCACTTAAGCTGGATTTGATCATTATGACAGGTGACTGGACTCAGCGGGCTCGCAGCAGTCAATATCAGGCAGCGGCAGAGTTCATAAAGAAAATGCCCGTTCCAATCATAACGATTCCCGGTAATCACGATATCCCTCTGTATAATTTCATGTCACGCCTTCTTCGCCCGTTAGCAAATTATAACAAATATATAAGAAAACTAACCAAGGATTGCTACGAGGATTCTGAACTCGCTGTGGTGGGCTTTCGCACAGCCACGGCGATTCGTTCTGTTGAAGGACGACTTCTAAAATCAGATATTCTGCGAGCCGAAAAGATTTTTAAGGCCGCTTCTCCCCAAGCCTTGCGAATCATTGCGTGCCATCATCCCCTCTTCGTTCCAAATCATGGCGCAGAAATTCGTCCAAAAAAGTTGATCCCCAAATTATTTGATTTGCGTCCACATGTGATTCTAAGCGGGCACTCGCATTTAAATTGGATCGAATTGGTAAACCCCGGCACAGATCAGGAAATCTTGCATATATCAGCAGGAAGTGCGACCTCGAACCGACTTCGAGGGGAAGAAAACAATTTTCATGTCTTGGAAGTCGACGGAAAGTCGTTGAAAATCGAAACCTATTTTTTAGGTGAAACTGGCTTTATCACCCGTGAGGACCATGTGGCTCGTAATATTCAGTTTCACCGTGGCGGAAATATTGAAATACAAAAAAAGACCTCTGGGTAATGACTTTGCCGCCAAAGAGCCCCGGGCCACTTTCGGGCACCTGTTCACAGACTAAACACAATATACACGAGTTTTCATGTGGTTAGCGGCGAAACCCCATGGAACTATAATTGCAATTTAGTTTACCATGAACAAAATCAAACTTTTGCTATGGATAACATTTGTAGTGATGCCTATTGCCTTTGCTCAGGCAGAGGAATCGGCCGAAGCAGAGATCCTTGAAACGAAGCTAGAACCCGCAAAAGTCGCCCAGAAAGACAAAACCTATATCCGTCTTTCTGAAGGTAAAATCTTTGAATTGGATAGCATTCCTGATCGCGAGGCCATGCGCGAAGCCCTGGGTCTTAAGATCCCCGAAAAGCTCCAAAAGCAAATTCTAGCCAAAGGCGGATCCATCGAAGAAGTCGATCCTCTCGCTCCTTTCGAAAGCATGTCCCCACAGCAAAAGGAAAAATTTAAAAACATGCGCATTCATTTTCTGACCAATGCCGCCCGAATTTTGAATTCGACAAAGTTTGCTTTGGGCGCCGGCAGCCTGGTGGGCGATGGTTTCAGCTTCGTCACCTTGAAGGCGAAAAAAGTATTTGGTAAGGGCGAAAGTCAACAGCCCCCAGAAAAGCGCACATTCAAAGAGCGCAGTCATCAGGTGACTCAGTCCTTACTTCGTGGAATTGATTACAAACTGTGGTCTCAGGCTCCTTTAGTAATGGAGTCCAACGAATTTGGCATCAGTGTCGCTGCGGGATTTTTAGCTGAGACTGGAATCATGCGCCGGGGTGCTGGCGGTATTGAAGAGGTCGGCATCAATCTGGGTTATAACAAAACTTCCAAAGCATTCGTTTTTGAGATCTTTCACAACTCTGAAAAATTCGATAACACCAAGGGAGCCTTCACGGTTTTCGGGTTGGTTGGAAAAGCCGGTTTGATGATTTCCCGTCGTAACGGGTCTGAGACACAAAAGGGCAGCGCCTTTTATCCGCCGATGCTTCCTGCTTACAGTATGACCTCGTCCGAGTACTTTACGGCGGGATTTAGCTCAAGCTTGGGGTTTCCTCCCCCACCATTTTCCGACGTCATGATGTACACCAATAAATTTGAAAGCCACAGCCTGATTCGCATCACCGTTTCCCCCGTCGTAAAAGGCTTTGTTCGCATGGAGGTAGGAGATGTGAAGGGTTCATTTAAATTGGTTGTTATGCGCTTTGTCGACGTTTTCACATCCATTGCAAACAAGCTTCGTTTTCACCGTGCTCCCATGGATTGCAGAGGAGTGTTTATTTAAAACGGGGCTCTGTCCGGTCTCTTCAAGTGCTCGCAAGCCGCAGGCCATTCTTCGGCCATAACTGTCGACATATTTAACACACTCACGTCCCTCCTTAGAATGCTCCGGGAGGATCCAATACCAAATCAGGGCCCTATTTGAACCAAAGAGTCCTAATCTCATTTATATGTATTTGATTCCGCTGGGTCCGTTTTTGCATCAATTTTCATTGATGGGCGGCTTGGTACCGCAAAATCAAAGGAGATACCTGTGGGTAAGCCAATTAATCTCGTCCTTACAGCGGCTCTCTCTTTTGGAGGCGTAACGGCACTTCTTCCGACATTCTCATTTGCAGCTCCCACCCAGAAATCCCAAACCGGCATGAATGGATTCCAGCTTGATGCGAATGCCGTAGTACCAGAAATTGTGGCATTGGGAATTCAACCACAAGTTTATAAGGTCATGCCCCCTCGCTTAAAAGAACAATCTTACGTCGAAGACCAATACGTTCTGCACATCATACTTGGCCACTTGACGGTTGATCAGTTCACCGAGCTTAAATCTCTTTATGGCGCTCATAGTTCCATTCAATATGACGCTAAGAAAAACTACAACCTTATTGATTTCCTACCACGGGCTATCCAAGCCACAGTAAATAAAACCTTTACTCAAACTGCCATTAGCGGTTTTCCATTGGGTGCGGTCGAAACTTCTGAAGATATCAAGGGTGAACTTTGGCCACTTGAAAAAAATGGCGTGGGCTTTTTCACGAATTGCTGGGGCACAACGATTGAGGTTTTAAGATCACTCCGTTCAGATGACGTGGCTATCCCCTACACTTTGTCCTGGCCATCTCGTGAGACGGCGGACGAATACTTTAAAGACGATACATACAGTTCAAAAACAAAAGAATCCGCTCTTCAGTTTGGTGATGTGCTGGTTGTTTCACTGAAGTCTGGGTCTGATGTGGTGATTCAGCATACGGCATTCATCATCAACAAATCAGTTGTGTTTGAAAAAACCGACACAATGGATGACGACCCTTATCGTCTTTCTTTACGCGCAGATGTTTTAAGCAAGTACAAACAAATCTTTGAAGGCGACGAGGTTTTTAAATATCGCCATTTTAGTTCGGACAAAGAAATTCTTCCCTCTCAAGATGCTCTCAATCCTAATACATTCTTCACTCCAGAGGCGCTTAAGATTCTGCTCCAAACACTGCCTGAAATTCCAATCAACAATCTTTCTATGGGTTGCGAAATCGGTTTTGGCGGAGGCTGCGATCTGACTACAACTGAAATCCATGTCATCAACGTGATCACAAATCCACGAACAGGACTCGGAACTCTGAACGGCGATCCGAAAGTTTTAAAACACTTCCGACCACTCTAAAAACCTGTTGAAGGCTGACAAAGAACTTAAAAATAACTATGAAGCTCATTGCCAAAATTGTTCCTCTTTTTCTAATTTTCGTCGGCTGCCAACATAATGCGAACCGCAATCCATCCTCCACACCAGCACTGAGCCCGCGGTTTAAAGAGGAAAGTATTAGTAGCATCGCCAATCGCCATAATTTGATTGTAGTTCACGCCACCACAGAATTTGATCCACAGCAATCCGCAGCGAAGGGCATTGATAAACTTGTTAAGGAATTCAAAGCCAGTGGTCGTCCGGTTATTTACTTAGTCAGCGACCAAACGGCGCAAGGCTATGATCGCTGGTACACCGCGGACCGAAATCCTGATTTTGAAATTTTCTCTGAGGGTGGTGAGCACAATCTTCCGATCAACACCAATGAAGTAACAATCGTTGGTGGCTTTTGGGGAAGCACAGACACATTGAATGGCTGCCACGCCTTGGCGATGAAAGATGCTATCCGCATGCATTTTGAAAAGTCAAAGATGCCTCTTACAATTCATATCCCTTTGAATGCGACATACTTTTATAGCGAATGGACCCTCTTTCGCCAAGAGATGCTCTCCTCCGGTGACATTGATTTAAGTGCGATCCCGATTGACAAGTATCCTTTCGCGACATTGTTTTTCTTAAGAGATGATAGCGGAGCGGGCGATAACGGCAACGAACAGACGTTCGTGCATAGCTACAACGGCCGGGAAAATAAGAAATACCGCGCCGGAGAGAATGTCAGTCGCGCAAATTATCAATTCAGATTCTATATCAATAATAAACTGATTGAATCCGTCACCGGCCCTGGGCAAAGAATCGTAAATATTAAATTCGAAACTATATAGTCTGTCAGCGCAGACGGTTGCCGTAGAGAATGACCCTCTGTTGGACTATCGTTTCATTTTATCGATTTCCGCAAGAGCAACATTCAAAGGCAATTTAGAATACCTTTAACATCTTCAGATTTTCGGCATAGCAAGTGCATTAAAGCACGCATGCTGTATAGACAGATCGCTAAATGCCCTAATTTCCTCCTCAGCCGTGTTTTTACCGCGGCCCAGGCCTTATTTGTTACTGTGTCCATGATCTACACAGTACCAATTTGCATTCTTATGTTATTCATTCCCTCAGCCGCCTTTGCTCAGATCGATATGGCACTTGTGGCTCAGGATTTTAAACTCACTTTTGCGTTTGTAGGCTCGCCTGATGAATCCACTGCCTGGAAGACTACCGGGACCGACTTTCTTTATATGAAAAATGAAAGCCGTCCAGAAATTCGAAAAATGGCACAGGTCGACTGCGAACTAATCGACGGCAAATCTATTCTTAAACTCAGTTACCCCTATTCTCGGCCAAACGAGCAGATCGTAGGGCTCACTCGCCCATTCACCGAAATCGGCGACCTCTCCTGTGAAAACTATTTGGATTCAAAGAAAAAACTGCTGACGAATGCATCCCCAACTCAACTCGACATCACGGACCAGCAGCTCATGAAGCTGGTCAATAAAGGTCTTTATAAAAATATTGAAAAAATGGGAACGATGAGTTTTCAGCATGGGCACATCACTGACGAGGTCTATGTTTTTCTGCCGGGCCTATACATGTCAGGAAATCAATTCTTACTTGAAGCGCGACAGAAGTTCAATCAAGGTGCGAACGTCATTCTGACGACACTGCCTGGGCATGAACGTCAGTCTATTGACTCCCGGGAAAACTCAGTCGGCGTCTGGCTCGCCTACTCTGATTACATCGTTAAGATGGCAGCCAGATTCTACGGCAAAAAAGTAGTCCTCGTCGGCCAATCCACGGGAGGTCTCCTTGCCGTTCGCACGGCCAAAAACAACAAAGTTGATGGATTGATTCTCCATCAACCGTTCTTTGCTGTTAGCAAGGGCGTGAAAGCGGCTCTGGCTATTGGAAATTTATTGCCAGAGTCCTTATTAAATTTCTCTTTTGAAAAATACAACTTGAACGAAGCTTTAAAGGTCGCAATAGAAGATCAAAAACTTCTGGAGATTCCCTACGAGAACATTCCGTCTGACATTCCTGTCACGGTTTTTGTGGCCGACGACGATTCCGTCGTTTCCACCAAAGCGACCCTTGAGTGGGCAAAACGATATGCTCCGCACGCAATCATTCATCATCACTCCGATGGGCACATGAGTATTAGCGATTTTTAGGCTCATTGTGATTTAATAAATTTATTTTGACTCGGCAGAGTTTTGATTGCGAAATTCAGCTGGTAAAAGGAACCCATCTTCCGCAACTAATTGACGTTCGTTCTGTGTTTCAACTTTAAGATGCTTTCTTAACGCAGCTTTAAACTGCCAGCCTCGCACCCACAGAATCGCGTCTTGCGTTTTCTTGCCTGGCACATCATAGGCTTCAGCAATCTCAAATCCATATTTACGATAAAGACGTTCGTGCGCTGGCGAAAGAACATGGCATATATAGACATCATAGTCACTCGCCATTCTTAACCAGGCCATCTCAATAATTTGAGTTGTTCTTTCACGAATTCGCGGATTCTCCGACGCCACAGAGAAATTACCGATTTCAACGACGCGCACGCCACGATCCATAAAATGCTCAAGCTTTTTTGTGACCGCAAGCTCACCCACGTTTTGAGTTCGATTCAAACGAACAAAAGGCAAATCTTTGCGTTGCGACAACAAATATCACACTAAGCAGCCTTCGGAATCTCCTGAGGCTGCTGTTTTTTATTCAGGATCAGATTTAACTCCTGAGCCGCTTTGTCAGCATTGTTGACACTGTAATAGTAGGCCTTACCGGCGATATTTTTCCGCACAGAGCATTGTCATGTTTAACTGCTCTTCATAGCCAGCAAGTTTAAGAGTGCCGGTCAAAGTAAGTCTTCCATTGGAGATTATTGAAACCATACCGGAGTAAGAGCCATTGGTGTGGCGAAGAGTTACGTTTCCAGTGGAGGCATCCCTTAATTCGCCGATTAGAACCCAGCCTCCGTAAATCATTGTGATATTTGTCGTGCGATGCTGAATGGCGCCGGTCGGGGTTGCCTCTACTTCTGCGCGGTGCTCATATAGATTTACAACCAAGGTGTCGTCTTGGCAAATCTGCCACATGCTGTCGCCACCCTGACGAATGCGCTGAACTGTCGTCATATCTTTTAGGATCAACTTTGAATAAGTGTACTTGGCATCTTCAAGGCCGATAAGCCCCAGGTACTCATGTAGAACCAAGGATAGCTTTTCGTCTTCTGTGAATCCAATCCAGCGGTTGCTGTTAAAAATAATTCTTTTTTCCGCAGGGTAATTGATGGCATCTTTTGGAATGCCATTAAGAATCAGCTTTTGATTCGTTGATTCAACTTTTGTCGAAGAAATCGCATCGCGCAGAAGTATTACGTTCAAGCCTTCAATGTTTGAATTTTGCAGATACTTATTCAGTTTTTCTGCATAAACCTGGAATTGAAGGGAATAGGTGTCGCCACCGTTGCCAACATATCGTGGGCCAGCAAAAGCAAGGGGCGAAAGAAGAAGCATTATAAGGACCAGGATGGTGGATTTCATGACATTCCTTTTTTACGGTCGATTCTAAAAAACTGAACTGAAAATTGATAGACACTGTTCTTGTTTGCGGATTTTGTATAAAAATCGTCCGCGAATTGCTTTTGAAACTTTCTTAATGCTTTTTTTGCTTCGTCTATTTTGCTGTCGTCAAATGCGAAAGTAGTGCTGCCAAATTCCCGATGGGTGACAGTTTGTTCATGCAAAGCTTTGATTCCCTTGTTTAAAACCTGCTCATGGAAATTACGAATAGCTATCGAGGAGATGTCCATTGTGCTTTCTGTTTCAGGAAAGCACGGCTTCATTTTTCCGTCTTCGATTTTTAGTAACTCGGCAGCTATCAAATCCTGAATCGCCCGGCGAATCGTTGCCTGAGGCAGGCGCAAACGCTCCATAAGCTCATATTCATGATGGGAAAACCCTTCGACTTCCGTCAGCTCAAGAATTGCCTGATGGTACCAGGTGCCTGTCGCTGAAAAATCCTTAGGGCGCATTTTGTAGGACTTGGTTTGCTTAAAAGATGCCAACTCTAGGGTCGCAGCCTTGCGATCTTTCTCGCTGCGGGAATGAAATGCCTTAGAACTCAGAATAAACACCCGGCTTTCTGTCAAAGCCATTCCCAGTAAGACGCTCAATCGCTCTGCCGTCTTTGGAGCCATACCTTTTTTATTGGAAAGAAAGTCAGAGAGCCATGAAGGGGTAACTTCAAGATCGCGAGCAAATGATCTAAGGGAATAATGGGGATTCGCGTTCGAGCGGCGCGCGAATTCGTCTGCCAAATATTTATAGTGAAAGGACTGATCCAGTTTCATGGGGTCCTTTTATTGCAAAGTCTGAAAGGTCGCCACAAATAAAGAGATCAGAGTGTTCACTGAGATTATAGTCGGTGAATAGCCTGTAAAAAGGTTATCTAAATCGAGTTACTAATAGAGAGAATGAAAGAATTACGCATGTCCACTGAGTTTTAGCCCAGTGGACACTATGTACACTGAAATCTCGATTTCTTGCCTGCTTGTCCTGTAAAGGTTGTCTCAGAAAAACAAACAAACATTTTGAATAAAGGAAATGCAAATGAAAAAACTTATCCTAGTAGTTGGAATGACATTGGCTGCAACCCCATCTTTCGCAAAAGACAGCAGATGGTTGCTTTGCAAAGGCGACACCGTTGTTTTGGGAGAAAACAACTCGTTGGTAGTTAACGTATTTGAACATCGCAAAGGTCCTGCGGGCAGAGAGACTTCATTGACTCTATTGTTCGGAGGCTGGTTATTGAAGGGTGCTATTGATAATACAAACTCTTACTCCCGTGATGTCCAGTTGTCTGGAGACCGTTCAGGTTTTGACGGCAAAGTCACTCTGGATTGGGGCGCATCAACCGTACAACTGGAGGGCATTTTAGATCTTCAATATAAAACACCGGTATCCGTAATTTTGAAGTGTGATGACCTAAGCCGATAGTTAACCAACTAAATAGAAAAGGAATAGTAATATGAAACTACTTATCACTTGCGCTCTTATATTTGCAGCTAGCATTTCTTTTGCTAGTACGTCCGAAAAATCTAAACAAGCTGTTCTTTCCAGTCCGGAGGTTCAAGCTGTCGTTCTTACCGTTGCCAAATTGCGCGGGCTTGAATGCTTTACGCCCAAAGTGGACAAAATCCAAATCACGGAAGTGGATGACAGCACCGAGAAATTCAGTGTTCCGGTGATGTGTAATTTTCCAATTGATCCCACAACTGGACAAGGCGGTGCCGAATTAACTTCCGTAACCGTGACTGGTTTTGTTTATAGCAAAACACACGTCCGAGTTTTCGGTATGGAAATCAAAGAGTTTGAGTAATTGATATTTCATAGGGAGAAATTTCGTCAGTGTTCCGAATTATCGCTTCAGTGACTGTCGCCACGAAATAGAAACAGAATGCGCCATCAACGAGGCTTTAAATAGTGACGCACTATCTGAGTCAAGATGGCGCAACTATCAAAAGCTCGAAGCCGCAGTTTGCCACGGGCTGCGAAGGCAAAATAAAGTTCTTCCGAAGAACGTAAGCTTTGGAAGAAGCAAAGCATCCAGGCGAGAGCGCATAAATCTTCTAGAAAGGGCAATCGATAATGAGCACTGAAACAAACTATAAGAAAGTTGTTCCAGGTCCAAACCAAGATGTTGTAACCCTTGAACATCTTGGGCCGATATTTATGGGCTGAAATTGCGAACAACGGAACGCGGATCCTTACCAACAGACTGCATTCGCGATCGACCGGGTTCTTACATTCATTTCAAAGCGCGCGAATGTTTAGGGTTAAACGACACTTAATTTTTCGCAGGCCTAACCAAAGATTAATGTTCATAAATTTGCCCATCTCATGGAACTCTGTAACAATAGTCGCACTGATGTACCAACCACTGAACAGAAAGGTGGTCGCAATGCGACTGATTACCGCTCTTTTATTTATTCTAATTTCACTAAATGCCGTTGCGGCACCAGAGAAGACAAGCGCTCTTCCGAAACCGAAAGTCATTTTTTTTGACGTCAACGAAACTCTTTTAGATTTGGAAAGCATGAAACAACCTGTATCAACTGCTTTGGGTGGCAGACAGGACTTGCTGGCTTTATGGTTCTCCAGAATGCTTCATTACTCTTTGGTTTCTGTAGCAATCGGGCAATATAAGGATTTTGGTTCAGTAGGTGTAGCTGCATTAAAAATGGTGGGAGAAGAAAACGGTATTAAGATTTCAGACGATCAGGCAAAACAAGCAATTGTTCCTGCACTACTAAGTTTGAAACCTCATCCTGACGTGAAAGACGGCCTTAAAGAACTCAAAGGATATAAACTTGTTACATTCACAAACTCCAGCCCACAAGGAGTGAGTGCACAAATAAAGAATGCACAATTAGAAGGAATTTTCACCCGAAGCCTTAGTACAGATGAGATTAAAAGCTTCAAACCATTTTTAAGAACTTATGAATGGGCGCTTAAAGAAATGAACGTGAAACCCTCTGAGGCATTAATGGTAGCAGCTCATGGCTGGGATATTGCCGGAGCCCAAGCGGTTGGTATGCAGACGGCATTTATTTCTCGCAAAGGGCAAAGTCTCTATCCACTTTCACCCAAGCCAACATACGTCGTTCAAGATGTGAAAGAGTTAGCACAAGTTTTAAAGAAGTAAATCTAAGGTTGTTCTATCAGATTAAAGTAAGCACGGCATGTAAATGTTTTTGCTTTACGCGGAGCTTGCCCATAAAGACGACTACTATTGGTTTGGCCTCTTCGAGAAAAAGAGCGGACTCCTTGTGGGTGCGATCGATATTGACGTTCTCGTTCGTGGCTCTCATGAGTTTGCGAACTTTGGCTACGCTATTTACAATCGTCACTGGGGCCGTAGCTATGGCCAGGAGGCCGCAAAAGCCGGACTAAAAATCGGCTTCAAATATCTAAAATTAAATAGACTGGAGGCGGCCATCAACCTCGACAATCGCAAATCAGTTCGTTTAGCAAAAGCCATAGGAATGCGAAAGGAAGGCATCAAGCGACGGTATTGGTTTGAACACGGAAAGTGGACCGATCATCTAATCTATGTCGCGAATCCGGAGGATGTTGGCTTAAAGCCTACAAAACCAACTTCAAGTTAAAAAATTGCTGGGTCATCGCCCCCCATAGGCGCATTGGTTAAAAACCTTGCGCCTATGCTATATTTGAAACTAAAATTCATTTGATGCTCTTCGATCCAGAACGCCACACACAAATCACTACAGAAAAATGGAACAGCCAAAAGGTTTTGGAAGGCATCCATCAGATTTTTGATTTTCTTTGCGCCGGAAGGGAAGAAAATGGTCTTTGGCCAGCCCACCCCGACGAAGAGAGCGACATTCCCTTCAATAAAAGTCTGTACAATGGTGCGACCGGAACTGTATGGGGACTTCTTCAGCTCAGCCAGTTTCTTAAACGAGACCTACCATTTGATCCCCAGCTAGCTGCTAAAAATATTTATGACAGCTATCTCGCCGAACCAGACACAGGCTCAGTCGTTCCTTCGGTTCTATTGGGCGAAACCGGAGTTCTTTTACTCCTTAACAAACTGTCACCTTCTTCAGAGATTACTGAAAAACTGCGCAAGGCTATTTCTGCAAATACCAGAAATCCAGCGAACGAAGCCCTTTGGGGCTCCCCGGGAACAATGCTTGCTGCTTTAAGAATTGGCGCCACTGACTTATATACTACCAGCGCCGATTATCTTTTTGAGCAATGGACAAACCCCGAAGGTGACATGTGGATTTGGCACCAGGATCTTTACGGAATGAATTTTAAATTTATCGGCGCGGGACATGGCTTCTTTGGCAATGTCCATGCCTTACTAGAAGGCTACCAGCTCCTGAAACCGAGTCAGCAACAGCAACTCCTTGAGCGCACTGTTGAAACGGCTTTAGCTTCTGCGCAACGTGAGAACGGCATGGCCAATTGGATGCCAGGGTTTTACATGAAAGATCCCCGTCCGCCTCTTACGCAGTGGTGCCACGGAGCTCCTGGTATTGTTACTTCACTTCGATCATTTCCAAAAAACCACTCTCCAGAACTTGAAAAACTTTTGCTTGAAGCAGGAGAAACTGTTTGGGCAAGCGGCCCGATGAAAAAGGGTGTCGGCATTTGCCATGGCACCGACGGCAACGGCTTCGCACTCCTACGTCTATTCGAACGTACCGGCAACGAGATGTGGCTAGATAGAGCCCGTAGTTTTGCCATGCACGCATTGTCTCAACGAAATGGACGTTACACTCTGTGGACTGGTGAAGTTGGCTTGGCCCTTTACCTGATCGCTTGTATTCAGAACGCCGCTGACTTTCCAAGTTTAGATTATTTCTAACTATAGATTTTCTTTGTATTGAATTTTTTAGACATAAAAAAACCGAAGACTAAGCTTCGGTGATTTCTGCCATGTTTTCAGAGATAAGCAATACTATCGCCAATTTTACCCACGCAAAACTGGTACTCTACAGCAAAAACATTCAACGTGATTTTCATACTTAAATGCTGTTCGTAAGTATATCCACCAGGAGTGATATAGGCATACTTAAGGTGCAGTGTCGTAA